>JAKADW010000064.1 GCA_021820165.1 Bacillota bacterium | reverse complement strand
TCCGATTCCCGGATCAATCCGTGACCTGGAATCCCTTGACGCCGATTAGCCAAGCCATCGAAGCCGGACGGTGGTCGGAGGCCACCAAGATGGCGAATGACTTGGCCAACATCGTAGCGAGTCAAGGCGCGCCCGGCGGGGACAACGGGGCTTTTTGGTCCCAAAGTGCCCGGGCCATCGGCGCGGCCTTAGCGCTCTATGTGGCGGATAAAGCCCCGCCAGCGGCCCGCCATGTGACGACGATGTATCAGGTGCTCACGCAATCGGCGGGTGAATTGGACGCTCTCATGACGGCGCTCCCGCTGGATCATCCGGCGCGGCAAGCCTATGGCCCGCTCCTCACCGGATCCCCCGAAACCCGACAAAACCAGATGAGCGTGGTGGCCGTGTCCTTAAGTCTCTTTGCGGATCGCAACATCGCCCGCCTCACGGGCACGGCGGGCTTGGAGCCGACCGCTCTGTTGGCGCCGCGGACCGCGCTCTTTATTGTGGTCCCTGATGACAGTAGTACCTACTATCCGTTGGTGGCGCTTTTTGTCACTCAGTTGTTGCAGCAACTCGCTAGCGATTCGGCCCGACAACCCGGTGGGCGATTGCGAGTCCCGGTGCATATGGTGTTGGATGAATTTGGTAACCTGCCGAAAATCCCGGACTTCGAAAAGGCGATCACGGTGTCGCGAGGCCGGGGGATTCATGTGACCTTGACGCTTCAGGCCTTCTCCCAACTGGAGAGTGTCTACGGCCAAGCGGCATCCCGCACGATGATCAACTCCTGTAACACGCTGGTGTATCTCAGTTCCAACGAGGTCGAAACGGCCCGGATTATCTCGGATAAGGCGGGACAAACCACCATCGAAACCACCAGCCGCGGACAGAGTTGGCAGAGTGGCTCCAAGCAGTGGTCCGAAAACGCGAATA
This sequence comes from Bacillota bacterium, assembly GCA_021820165.1. The sequence continues at coordinate 8,078 of JAKADW010000064.1, read as the reverse complement.
TGACGGGTCGAGCGCTCTTAACGCCCGATGAGGTCCTGCGCTGGCGATCGGATCACGCCCTGGTGTTGCAAGCCGGAGAACTGCCCGCGAAGCTCCCGCTCCGCTTTTGGAAGGACTGGCCACAAGCCCAACAGGCGCGTACCCTGCCACCGCCTCGGCCCACGGCGGAACCGACGTCGAATGATTTGCCACCCATCTGGACCCCGCCGTCGGTCTCGAGGCCCGAATCATCCGAGGTACTCACGATCGATCCCCAGGCGACTGTTGATCCCTGGGCGGGAAAGAAGTGGCAAGCTCCGGGTGCCTGATCCACGGGGCACCCTCTAGGCATTCCAGTCTCACCGACTGACCCTCCCCCCTCGCGCGATGGCCGTTCTTGAGCGCGAGAGGCGAGGGTTTTTTGTTCTGATCCTGTGGCCCAATCGTGAAGAAGAGGGGGTGATTCATCCATCTGAGTTGATTGAGGAACTCGTTCGCCGCATTCGGTATCGCCAGCCCTGCTGGCGATTTGGTGTTTTGCGGATTTTTAGGTGTTTCATACGTTTCCTTTCAAGGAGGGCACTATCTATGGCGCGTGAACCATTAACCCCGCATCGCATTGCCGGGGTCACCGAAACCGTGTTTTCCGAGGCCGATCGGCTCTATTTCGAAACCTTAGCCGAGCAAGATGATTGGGCGCAAGCATCCGACGCCTTCGCGCAATCTCATCGACCCGTGATTCGCCAGCAACTGAATCCCTTGATTGTCCAGGCGCAATGGCTGAAACAGCATCCCGAGCTCGCCGATGTAGAGGCCACGGGGAGTGTGCAGATGCCCCAAGAGTTGCCGGAACTATGGGTGGTCAAGGTCCCCCGGACCGACTACGCCTTTACCCCCACCGACCTCGTGGCCGATCGCTTGTATCGCGACCAGCTTGGGCGACGCAGTCCCCGAGCTCCCGGTCAAGAACGCAAGGCCCCGCAGTATACCCAAGACACCTTGGAGGATGCCATGAAGGCAGCCAAGGCACGCTGGAAACTGGAGACCTTTTCGTCCGCCGACGAAGCGGAACGATTTGCACAAGAGACCTGGCGCACGTATTGGCAGGCACACGTCAAGGAGATGACCGAAGCGTCGCGCGAACACTTTCAAAAGAACGCGGTTATCAACGTGACGCGGGAGCGCTATTTCACGGTCGATCAATCGCGGCCCGCGCATCAACTGCAATACGACCTCTTCGTGCAAGAACATCCCATCGAACGGGGATTTCCCGACGACACGCTGGTCGACTTCAAAGACAGCAACCGACCCCGTCCGGTCTCGACCCGGAATGCGGCCCTCGCGAAAAATCAAGCACGGGCCGTGGAATACGAACAGATCGCTTTAGGCCGGCTCTCGCGCGACGAGGCGTTCGAATTTCACACCGATACCGACCGGCAAGACTGGCAAGTGGGAGACCACACCCGTTCGGCGACCGAAGACGCGGTGGACCCGTCCCAGATCTGGCAGGTCCGGAAGATCGGCGACAAGGAATTCGTCTTGGCGCGCCAGACCCCCGATAACCAGTGGGAATTCTGGCGGAACGCGACCGGCCGGGCTGTTGCGTTTGAGGCAAAGTCCGCGCAAGCGGTGCTCAAAAGGCTTCCCAAACCGGTGGCCGCCACCACCCAAATCACCGAACAGGTCGATGCCGAGACGATGCGCGATCGCTGGATTACGGCGCGTAACCATGACTACACGGCTCCCGCCGACGTGGTGAACACCTGGGTGGAAGCGGAATCGGATGTGGGTCGGGCCCTGACCGATGTGGCGCGGCAGTCGCCGTTAATGGCACGCCAAGTGTTGCCGTTACTCGGACGCGTCGACGCCATCGACCATCAGATCTTTCCCGACGATGGCCTGGTGCCGGCGCAGATCGATCAAACACTCGCGTCATTCGACTACCTGCACCAGGCGGCCCAGCGCGCGCTCCCACTCGCGGCACGGCCCGCTGTGCTCGGCGCCATCGATCACTGGCGCACCGCGACCGGACCCTTGAATGCGGACAGTCTGGGACTCTTCCAATACGGCCGCATTCCCGATATCGGCTTTACCGATTCCCGGATCGAATCGGTAGCCCATGTCGATGGGTTAGGCGATTGGGCCGCGCATCGGATGCCGTCCGGACACTTTGCTTTAGCGCGATTGAAAAACGATGGCACGGTCTCGCACGTCGAAATCCCGCTCTATCGAGACAAACAGGCGGTGCACAACCGGGTGGCCAACCAAGGGGGGTACCTCAGTTTCTCCCAAAACGAATGGCTGGCAAAGGAGTGGGTCCAACGGACCGAAAAGGCCTTTGGACCCAACGCGGATCGCATTATTAGTGCCGCCATGACACCCGACGCGGCCTGGCGCGATTATTTGGCACGGGAAAAGCACCACGAAGACCCCCGGCCGCTGCCGCCGGTTACGGAGGCTCCGAGCGTATGGAATCTCTCGGTGACCCCGATGGGGAACGGACGCGGTCTGGTCTGGCACACCGTGGAGAATCCCGAACGCAAGGAGCACGACGCGGAGATGGTGGGCTGGCGACGCGGGGTTTTGGTTCCGTTGAATAAACGCGCCCGGGGATGGCGCAAGCCACCGGCTGATGGGGTGACGCCCGACTGGAACGCGATTCCGGAATCCGAGCGGCCCTGGGTCGTTGAGTGCGGTCCCCAAGGGACGGTGCAAAATCTCGTCGAAGCGGTGCGGCAGAAAATGCCGACGGCGCACGTGACCGCAGAGCCCTTGACCCACGCGAATATCGTGGAGGCGCTGGCCCAACGGTGGGGATTTAAACCGGCACCCTTGAAGATGGCGGAAGCCATCTGGATGGTGCACCCCGTACCCGACAATCCGGATCGGCTGATGCTGAGCACCCGACAATGGGTCGTCGATCCCAAACCGGATCGCCCCGGGGAATTTACCGCCCATGCGGTCTTTACGCCGTATCGCGATTTTAAGGCTCCGCTGGGCCCCGATGGCTATCCGCCGGTGGTGCAGTTTCGCACGACGCCGGCCACGTTAATCCAAACGCTGGAAAAAGCCGGGTGTGTCGGGCGCGTGTCGCAAAGTCTCCCCCCCGAAGCAGTCCAAGTCGTGACCGTGCGGGACTCGTGGGATACCCCGGCCATTGACTGGACGAATCGGGATCCGTTAGTCGTCGTGCATCGCGGGTCGCGCGAGTTGGCCGAGACGGTGCTCGAAGATCTCCAAGACGAATTGGAGGAGGCGGAGGTCCCCGCCCCGCGTCAACTGATGATGCGACAAGTCTATGTGGGATTGCGGGCACCGGTGCCTCTAGAGGCCGATGACTGGCAAAACATCTTGCCCGATGCCGCAAAAGACACCGGATTCACGTGGCACGAAGCCGAATCGTCCGTGCGACAATTTACCGCCACCTGGCTCGAAGAACATCCGAAGATCGCTAAACGCCTCTTGACCCAAGAGGTTCAAGCGCCCTCCGTGGTGCGGACTCCCGCGCCGGTCGCGGCGCTCTCGATGTAATCTCGTCACACGCACTGTCCCCGAGGGATGCCACTGGCCCTCGGGGATTTTTTTATCAATTAGTGAGGAGTGAGCAACCATAACAAGAATTACTAGCCCATTACGGGAAACCCCGCGTTGTATGACTTGTAAGAAGCCTCTTAAGTTTATGGGCATTGCCACCACAGAACACATGGGTTCTTTCGGTCGGTTGCGGTGTGAGTTGGGACACGAGCAATGGAAACAAAATCATGTGGATGTACGTGAATCGGGATGGCGACTCACTTTGCCATTTTCGCGATTAGACGAGAACAACCGAATTGACCGTTTTCTTCCGGCTGATCGTTCCTTGAATAAGATCTATGCCTTATTTGGAAATCTACCAGATCCTCACAGCTATCGCCCGGGCCAACAAGGAATGGGATACAGTGTGGCGCTAGCTCTTCGGGATAACATGACATTATTAGCTAATGCTGGCGTGGGTATCGGTAAAACTTTCGCCTATCTCTTGCCGTCTCTCTCATGGTTACACGTCCATTCATTTGATACCATCGTGATTGCCACTCGGACAATCCTTTTACAACATCAACTGATGCATGACATCGAAACGGCCCAACAGATTCTGAATATTAAAGTACCGGTACTATTAGTCAAAGGGCAGCAGCAATATCTTTGTATGGAGCGCTTGCAAGAGGCCACCGAGTCCCTGACGCCTGAGTTAGAAGAATGGCGCAAGACGTGGTTGGGACAACATGAAGAAGCCATCCAGGCGCAGGAGGTGTATTTAAAAACTCTGACTCACACTCGATATCAGGGGCGGGTGGAGGCGTCTGGTGCATACCGAACGGTTCGCACCTATCGAGATACTGATATTCGTGTGTTGGCCGAACGTTCTCAAGACCTTCCGTCATTTACGGCGGACCAGATCGATCGGGCGAGATTCCCGCATGTGCCAGACGCACTGTGGTCCAAAATTCAAGTTACTCCAGAAAAGAATTGCAACGCGTGCGATATCCGCCATGCTTGTGGATGGTATCAACTGCGGCAAAAACGTACGCAGTTTCATGGCTTAATGGTCGTCAATCATGGTTTGTTAGCACGCGATGCTCATCATCGGTCCACGGATGTTCGAGATGGACTCTGGCCGTTACCTAAGGCGGTCATCGTCGATGAAGCGCACGCGCTGGAAGACGCCCTGCGTGAGTCCGGAGCGTTGCCTGTTAGACCTTCCGATATCCGCCGTATATTTGGTCGCGTGGTAAAAATCCTGTCAAAGTCGGCGTTAATAGACAGTCGGCGTACAGCCTATCAATTGGAATCCGTTATTCCGGTATTGGTCAAGGAAATTTCACGGAGTATCCAAAAATCCGACGATCGGGCCAGAACAACCCAGAGTACATTTGATGTGCGCGCCCAATCTCTGTGTCCCACGGATGGTCTCAAGAAAGCCTTATCGATTTGTGTATCTCTTCGCGATACCGTGGAAGAGTCCATGGTTTTGTCTCATCGGCAACGGGAAGAGGTCGGGCTTCCTGTGTTATTGCAGTCGCTTGACCGACTATATCAATGGGTCGTGAATCGTGATCGGTCCCCGTACGTTGTCTGGATTGATGACAAACGTGTCATACAGGTGGGACCTCTCGATCTGAGTGTTCCCATGGCCGCGATTTCCCGACACGCAACTGTTTTAACATCAGGAACACTAGGGCTCCAGGACAATTTTTCTCTCTTGGAAATGGGACTAGGTTTAGGGGCGCTAGCACGGGGCAAAGTCTTGCGATTATATACGCCTTCCCCTTTTGACTATCCCCATCAACTATCCTATCAATTGGTCACCAATTTGCCAGATCCCCGAGATGACCAGAGGTCATTGGTTCATCGCGCGAGGGAAACCGCGCGGAGCATATTAGCTCTTCACGCTACACACGCTCGTGTTCTCGTGTTGTTTACAAGCAAACGTTTTCTCCTGGCAGTGCATCAAAACCTACCTGACCAAGCTCCCGTGATCTACGATGGGCAAGGGTCGCCAGACGAACTAGCCCGAGAATTTAGGAAAGCCTCCCGGATAATTTATCTATCTACTGCCGCGTGGGAAGGTCTTGATGCTCCAGGCCCCAAAGCTGTGGTAATCGTTCAGCTACCCTATCCCGTACCGAGTGACCCTTGGCTTCAAGCGAAAACACGGAACGCGAAAGTACAGCACTGTGATGAGATGGCTCGCATCATTATTCCTGTGATGCAATTACGCATGATTCAAGGCACTGGGCGGGCCGTTCGCCGCCATGATGATTTGGGTACCGTAATCATTCTCGACCCACGTGCACCCGAGCGATTCCCGCAATATTTAGCACCGGTATTGCCGGACGCACTAACGCAACTCGTTACGTTATGAGACGACAATCATCTAGGCCCATTTCTAGTTCTCGTTGTTTACAAATCAGTAAAAGACCCTTCGACGACGAACATGAAATCACGATGGAATCTCGTGGTTTCCGTGGATTTAGGTGGTTCTTCTGGTTGGCTCCATTTTTGGAGACAACACTTGAAACCGCAGGGTCTTCTTAACATGGTTGCTCTCAATGAACCATTAACTCGGCCGTATTGATGAAAGGAGGGTAGTACCCGTGTCCAATCCATTTTTCGGGCTCTGGATTTCTGATGATGATCACGTTGACCCGTTTGAGATGATATCAACTTCCGCGCCGGATCTTCCCCCGTTATCTCCGTGGGACACTTTCCACGCTTTGACGAACACCGGTCAAACTCAGTTGTTGTCGATGTTCAATGGTAACATTGCCGATACGATAGTGATGCTTGCAAACGAACAAACCCCTCGGGATATTGCCCAGAAGCTTCGTCGAAATCTCAAGGAGGTGATATCTCTTTGCAATCTTGCCGAAGAACATTTAACTAAAGCGCTTAAGACGTTCGCGGCTCATCCCACGCTGTCGGAATCCGATGCACGCGTTACCGAGCAATGGCTTTGCTCAGATCGAGAGAGGGATTTTGACTAGTAACGGCGTAAAAGTTCAACCCACCCAACTCACCACAGAGGAGTGACCTAAACGATGGAAGTCGCCATTGATGTTGGCTATGGCTATGTCAAAGCAGTAAGTGCCACCGGGGCCCGTACGGTGTTTCCCGCGATTTATGCCCCAGATACGGATGATGCGGCCTGGAATGCCACCTTTGGCCAGGCTCAAACGGATCGGATCCGGTGGATCCCCGCCGGAGGGGACCCCGAAGATTATTGGGTCGGCGAAGCCGCCCGGCGTCGACCAGGCGCGCGACGACCGTGGGCGGATCGGGCGGTGGATCGGGAAGGGTATGCGTTCTTAGTGGATGCGGCCCTGGCGCAGATCCTCCCCGCGTCCGAGCCGATTGCCCTCCTAGATGTTGCCGTAGGCTTGCCGTTGGCGCTTTTTTCCCAACATAAGGCCGGGATGGAAGCCCTCTTGCGGGACCATCGGGCTACGGTGGAAACGAGTCCGGGTCAACGCCGCCAATGGACCTATCGGTCGGTGACGGTGATGCCCCAGGCCGCCGGGGCGTATTACGCGGCCACGGCCCGCCATCCCGACTGGGTCTCGCGCACGGGACTGACGGTGGTGGTGGATGTGGGATATCGGACCACCGATTACTTCGTCATTGAACCACACGGACACGGCATTCGCCCGGTCCGATCCCTTTCCGGCAGTTTTGACTGGGGCTTGGTCGGGGTCACCGAAACGGTCCGGCGCGATCTCGAACGCTCCACCGGGCATCTCATGGATCCCTTGCGGGTGGAAGCAGGCTTGGCCCAGCGTCCGGCTGCAATTCGCTACCAGGGCACCCCCATCGATCTCGAACCCTTACGCCAGCGCGCCTTAGTCGATCTGGCCCACCAAGTCCTCGATGGGTTGCGGGGGGTCTGGGGTCCTGCACTCTCTGATGTGGAGCACGTCATTGTGGCCGGCGGCGGGGCCGCTGGGATTGTCGAGACCGTGCAATCCGTGTGGCCGGATACCGTCCTCGCCGATGACCCCATGATGGCCAACGCCCTCGGATTTCTCAGCATGCTCCAGATGCAACGCCGGGCGGCCACCAGCACCACAGGAGCCGCCTTGTGATCCGGGTGACGCTCCGACTCGACGACCCCGATCTGGAAGCCGCTTGGGCAGCCATTCCGGTGGGACAACGGACGGAGACGGCACGACGGGCCTTGGTGGCGTACTTGCGGCCCGAAGGCTGGGCGCGTGACGTGCTGGACCGGTTGCAAGAGATTGAGCGACTGGTCCGGACCGGAGGGGTGGGGGGAGTGCGTGGGATCGATTCGGTCCCGGAGGACTCCCCGGTCCCTGATGCGCTCGCCGGCAGTGTAGCCGAGTTACTAGAGTGGTAAGGAGGACAGGATATGCATAATCGCGTCTCGGCCTGGGAGCTCTGGGCCTTAGCGCTTTTGGGAATTTGGCTCCAATTCTTTCGGGGGAAAAAGGCGGCGCCGACTACCACCAAACCGACTCCCACCGGACATTCCATCGGCATCGAAGGCCTCCATCTCGGATCGTCCCTCTGGAGCGGGGTCGCCACGGTGCTCCATGTCGTGGGAA
>JAKADW010000063.1 GCA_021820165.1 Bacillota bacterium | reverse complement strand
TGTTTCATTGCCGCCTACCAAAAAGATGACCCGGACAACGATGGTTGGCGTCCCCTTCTCGATCCCTTGACCGTAGCAGTCGCAGAAGATCCCTCTTTGGTGGAAACCACCCGCGATGATTGAAACCCCCGGTCCATGGACAGAGAGAATGACCGTGATCGACGGGCATCGGAAGGGCCACGGCGTTCAGGTGGCCTTCGGCTTGGACCGCACCCGATTCCTCCATACGTTTAAGCAGCCGACTACTCCGCTAAGCATCAAGGTCGTCAGGGGCGCGATTCAACCGTTTCAAATGGGTGCGGTTGGCCCACCAATAGAGTCCCCACCCGAAAATGAAGAGCGCGGCCACCAGAAACACCAACTCGCCCCAATGCGCATGAACGGCCGTGCGATAGAGGAGGGCCGTCACCAGATTGGTGGCCAAAACCCCCACCGCCGTGGTCCAGGCGAATCGAAATACCGGCACTTGACAGGCACCAAAAATCATATTCAGCACATCAAAGGGAATAAAGGAAATCCATCGTAGGAGAATGAGCGCTACCGGGTTCAAATGAGCCACCGCTTTAGCCACCGACTGAACCCGTGGCTGATTGGCCCACCGTTTCAAAATCGGCGGCCCGATCAACCGCCCCAGCATGAACGAGATACTGGCGGTGACCATAGAACCGACCCACACCACCGCCAGCCCCCCTAGGGGACCATAGAGACCGAAGGCCGCTAGGGTGGGGATTTCCATTGGAAAGACGATGACAATACTATGACTGGCGAGGGCCAAGATAATCAGCAATGGCCCCCAAGGGCCCATGGCCGCCGCAAAGTTTTTGAGGGTAGAGGCCAAAAGAGAAAAGGCATGACGAATCCCGACCGTGGCCTGGAGAACATCCCAGCCCCACCACACGAGGCCGGCCAACGCCACAGCCAACGCCAACATCCATACCCACTTGTGAATTCCAAGCCAGCGGACACCGCGCTGAAACCCTCCGGGGATCACGTGCCAACCTCCCGTCAAGCGGCGTCCTCGGCGCATCGCATAGTAATTTTAGTATAGCATATGCCTCGGTGGGGACAGCTCATGCTGGTCCAAACATGGTCAACGGCCCCAGCCATTGGCCAGGGCCGTCCCGAAGACAAAGGTCAACGGGGCACGCGGATTTTCGAAATCGCCTTGAGGGTTGTCTGGTCGACCATCACGTGAAAGACATTGTCCCCTTCCGAGACGGTGCACATCCAAACCGGCTTTCCCACCCATACACTGGGCGTCACAGCCTCAATTTGCCCCCCGCCTGTGGCCCCTAAAGCCGCCGATTCAATTTGACTGAGTTTGGCGGGTGTAGCATAGGGCGATTTTACGGGCAACTCGACCCGATTGTGCCCCACCCGCAAAACTTTAACCGGCCCCTCATGGACGCTTGTCGCGTGCATGGACGTTAATCCCAAAATTAGGGTAGCCGCCTTCAATGCCATACCGAGCATAGTGACACCTCCGGCCAATAGCATGTCCCTTCCGCCAAAAAACATGTAAACCTTACCAAATTAACATGGGGCCGTATTCTTTGAGCCAACGGCGCGCCTCGGACGCCCCAGGGTAGTGGAGGGAGAGCTCCGCCCAAAACGCCTGCTGGTGATGGGCATGATGCCGGTGGGTTAGCTCGTGAACCACAACATAGTCAATCACCATCAAGGGGGCTTGATAGAGCCGCCAATTGAGGCCAATGACGCCATCCGATCGGCAATACCCCCACCGGCCGGTCGCGTCGGAAAGACGCATCCGGGTGTAGGAAATCTGAAGCGTCTGGCTCCACCTCTCCAAGCGCCGCCGGAGAAATCCTGCGGCCGCCTTACGGTACCACGCTCTGATTTCCTCCTGATCGCTGCCGACCGGCCCGTCGGGGTCCACGTTGACGCTCCGTTTTTCGCCCAGAACCCAACCCCAGCCACCCTTTTCGAGAAGCGGCCGTTCCGAAGCGAGACGGCGAAAACGCGCCGCATGGCGAAGAATCCAACCGGTGTGCCGCTCTACCTCCGAACGCCAGGACACCTGCCCTCCCTTGGGGAGCCGGACCACCAGCGTTTGGGCGTCGATGATTTCAATGGCCAATGTGCGCCGGCGCGGACTCTCTTGCACCTTGACCTGAAAGAGCGTTCCGTTCAACGTGATTGTCGTTTCGGTCATCTAAAAGATACCCCGAAAACCCAGTCCCCACGCCACCCAGACCCCAAGGACGGCGACAATCACGCGAATGCCGCGGCGAGCGGCCATCGATCTCATCACAACCACTCCACTCCTCATCCCGGGCTTTTTCCGCCCCTCTCTTCAATATCCCGACGACGCGCTCGATATGCCCCCCAAAACGCTAATGCGGTGAGTACCACCGACACCGCTTGACCCAAAAACGCCACGCTGGCAGGAACCTTACCTTGCACGCCAAACCATAATAAGCCGTACGCCAGAGCCACCATGACAAGCGTCAGCAATGCCGCAACATAAAACCAGCGGATGCTACGGCGGCTCCATGGGGTCGGGTTGGCAAGAAACTGCTTCAATCCGTTCAACAGACGACCCTCCTTTACACTCCTGTCATTGTACCGAATCGGACGCCTTGGGGGCTACGGCAAAAAGACGTATACTAGGGTACGACTGGAATCAGTCGCGAAAGGGGTCAATGATGAAGGAGCAAGTGATTATTCTCGGTACCGGCCCTGCCGGATACACGGCTGCCATCTATGCCGCCCGGGCCAATTTAAGCCCGTTGGTCATTGAGGGGGAGGAGCCCGGCGGCCAACTCATGCTCACCACCGAGGTGGAAAACTTTCCGGGGTTTCCCGAAGGAATTTTAGGACCTGATTTAATGGAATCGATGAAAAAGCAGGCGGAACGCTTTGGTGCTCGATTCATGCGCGGAAACGCTAATGCCGCCGATTTAAGCCAGCGGCCATTTCGGGTCACGGTGGATGATAACCAAACCTTTGAGGCTGACGCCCTCATTATTTCCACCGGCGCCTCCGCCAAAATGCTGGAGATTCCCGGAGAACAAAACATGGTGGGCCACGGCGTCTCCACATGCGCCACGTGCGACGGCTTTTTCTTCAAAGACAAGCGCATTATCGTCGTCGGAGGCGGCGATTCTGCGATGGAAGAGGCCACCTTTTTAACCCGTTATGCCTCCGAGGTCACCATCGTGCACCGCCGAGACACGCTAAGAGCCTCCAAAGTGATGCAGGATCGTGCGCGAAAGAACCCGAAAATCTCGTGGCTGATGAACGCTGTACCTGTCGAGGTGCTGTCGGAGAACAATCGGGTCACCGGCCTTAAAGTGCGGCACAACCAAACGGGCCAAGAAGAAGTCTTGCCCACTGAGGGGCTCTTCGTGTCCATCGGCCATCGCCCCAACACCGCCTTTCTCAAAGGCCAGGTGACGACCGATCCGTTGGGCTACATTATCACCCAGGAAGGCAGCACCCGCACCAGCGTCGAGGGTATCTTTGCCTGTGGAGATGTGGCCGACTCCCGCTACCGCCAAGCCATTACCGCAGCTGGCAGCGGGTGCCGCGCTGCCATGGACGTGGAACGTTGGCTGGAAGCGCAAGCGGACTAACTTCGTGTGACTACCAGTATTTAGTATACTAAGTGCGGAGGTGGAAACATGAAGCTCAATACCGAGTGGATCAGCGGCACGCTAGACGGTCAACCGATGCGCGCCTATTTGGCCCGTCCTAGCCAGGCCGGGGACAAACCCCTCCCAACGGTTTTGGTGATCCAGGAAATCTGGGGTGTTGACGAACATATTCAGGATATGGCGGACCGGTTTGCGACGGCCGGATATCAGGCGCTGGCGCCGGACCTTTATTCTCTGGGCGAGACCCCGGTGCCGCTTTCGGCTCCTCGCATCCAAGCCTTAAAAAAGTTTCTCGACACCATGCCTCCGGAAGGCTGGGGCAACGCCGAGATTCGTGACCAATATATCGATCGTCTGCCGGCCCCCGAATCCCAAAATGTCCGGGAGACCATGGGCCTCTTGTTCGGGAACCGGGATACCGAAGGATATGTGAAGCAACTGAAGGTGTGGGCGGACTATGCGGAAAGTCATGGCCGAGGCATTGTCAGCGTCGGTTACTGTATGGGGGGCGCGCTCTCCTTCTTGCTAGCCACCCGCGATCGGCGTATCAAAGCTGCCGTGTGCAACTATGGCCGGGCTCCCAGCGAGGAGGACATGGCTCGGTTGGAGACGCCAGTCTATGGATTTTACGGAGAGACTGACCATGCCCTGACCGATGCGGTTCCAGGCGTAGCGGCCAGTATGAAGAAGCTCGGCAAGACCTTCGACTATAAGATCTACCGGGGGGCTGGTCACGCCTTCTTCAACGATACACGCGCCTCATACGATGTCGACGCCGCTCGGAACGCCTGGGCGGAGACGTTATCCTTCTTCTCTCGCAATCTCGATTAGTTGGGCGCAACGCAAAAAAGGCCGATTTCCGGCCTTTTTTGACGTTCCTTCAGGTGCAACAGTTATCGGGAGGAGCGTCCTGCCATCTGCTGTTCCGCCATCTCAATCATCTTGCGGACCATGTGACCTCCCACGGCGCCGCACTGCGCCGAGGGAACGTCTCCCCAGTAGCCATCCTCAATGCCCTGGAGTCCAATTTCGCGGGCCACTTCGTACTTGAATTGGTCAAGTGCGCGCTCCGCACCACGCACGAGGGCGCGGTTGCTGGTGTTGCTTCCTTGTGCCATCTGTGTCACCTCCATCTCGGATAGTGGCGTTATTATCACCCACCCTTGACGGATTTACCCTCCAGCACAAATCCAATTTCTGTCAGTTTTCTGAAACCACATGGCTCGCCTTGACAGGCTTTCGGTCTGGTACCAACAAAAAGGCAAGAACCCCCGCCACCGACGCCACCGTCACGGCGCCAAACATCCCTGTGAACCCGTGAAGGCTCTCCGCCGCTGTGAGCAAAATTGGCCCGGCGGCCAACCCAATCCCCCGAAACACCGCCACCAGGGACAGTGCCTCGCCGGATTGGTCATCGCGATAGAGAGCCAAGGCCATGCGATTTAACGGGGCGCCCATGGTAAAAGCGGTCCCGAAGCCAAAGAACAACATCGCCACCACAAAGCGCGTCATGGTCAAAGGCGGCCAAGCGAGCAACACGCCACCGATGGCTCCCGCTAAGAGCCCCACCACGAGAAGCTTTCGGGGACCCACGCGGTCTACCAGCACGCCTCCCACTCCCGACAACACCGCGCCGCTGAAAGCGGCCGGCAGCAAAGCCAATCCCGAACTCAATACGGAAAAGTGGAGCAGCCGCTGGACCAGCGTCGGAACGAAGACGGCCGCCGACATATCCAAGCCAATCAAAGAGGCCCCCACCAGCATTGCCACCCCAGCGGCATTCTTCAGCGGGCGCGAATCCAAGAATGGCGATGTCGACCGCCGCTGGCGAACCAAGAAAACAGCCAGGGCCGCCAGAGCCAGCAACAGGAACGCCCAGCGTAACGACCCTGTACCCATGATTACTAAGAGCGCCGAGGCCAGCAGGACAGAAAAACTCACGCCGCCCTTCCAATCCGGCACGGCGCGATCGTGAACCGCCGACGGGCCCAAGCGACGACTCATCGCTAATACCAAGAGCGCGATCGGCACATTGACCCAAAAGACCGCCGGCCATCCGAGGTATTGTCCCAAGAACCCCCCCAAGGTGGGTCCCAATACGCTGGCGAGGCCAAAAACTGCGCCAAACATGCCTAAAGCCATTCCTCGACGTTCGGGAGGAAACTCCCGGATACCCTCGGCCTGGGCATTCGGGTACACCGATCCCGCGCCGGCGCCCTGAACCACTCGCGCCAGTACAAAGACCCAGAAGGTCGGCGAAAAGGCTGCTAATAGCGAAGCCAGCATAAAAGCGACAATCCCCCACAAAAATAGCCGCTTATGCCCGATGCGGTCCCCCCACGCACCGGCGAGAACCGTGGTGGCAATATAGGAAAGAGTATAGGCAGTAATCGTCCAGGCCGCCCACCCCAGCGGGATGTGAAAGCCCTTCATAATGAGAGGAAAGACGGGCGCCAGAACGTTCGTATCCAGAGAACCCATGAATACGCCCACTAAGTAGACGCTAAGTGAACGGTAGTTGGGGCGCATAGCTTCCCTCCATCCCATTTTTCAACTCCCTGGATAGTCTATCCACGGAGCCCAAAATTACCCGTAAGTCCCATCGACACGGCGCGAAAGAGATTGGTGGTCACGCCCGGGGGATAAATGACATAAAGCAACAGGAATACCACCAGACCTGAGGCTGCGGCTACGAGCCACACGCTGGCGGTCCAGGGCGCGATCCGACGGTGCAACGAAAACCGACCCAAGAGCGCCCGCCGGATCGTGATGATTCCCAAGACTGCCGCCACCGTGGCGAGCGTCGCATGAGCCTGCAAGAAAACTTGATAGGGTGCTTTAAGGCCATGAGGACCGGCGAAGGTGGTATCGCCAACCAAGAGTGTTCTCAAGACATAGCTCACGAAAAACGCCACGGCAAACCCCGCGCCCGTCAGCATAAGTTTCTTATGCGTGTCTTTTTTCCCCCGACGGATATAAACCCATCCGGTCGCAACTAAAAGTGCACTCACAATCATAAAAAATTCGTTGAGTGATGGCCAAATTTGCATCCTATCCCTCCTTTCTTCTGCTCAGTACCGCCAGAGGCTCCCAGCTACCATGGCGAAAAAGATGGCTGTCATGTACCAGAGCGACATGTGAAATGTCCGCTTGGCCCATCGTACGTCCGGCAACTTCTCCGATAAGAGCGGGATGTGGACAGCCATAAACCCGACGCCGATCACAAGAGCGATGGCCAGATACACCCAATCGACGGCGTGTGTCCAGTAGAGAGCCAACGAGGCCACCAAGAGGAGCCCCGCATAGGTGATGCTCTGCCATTTGGTCGATCGTTCCCCGCGAACCACCGGCATCATAGGAACACCGGCTCGCTGGTAATCATCCCGCTTGTAAAGGGCTAATGCCCAGAAATGCGGAGGGGTCCAGAGAAAGATAATGAGAAACATCAACCATGCCGCTAAGCTCACCTGACCGGTGACCGCTGCCCAGCCAACCAAAGGTGGGAAAGCCCCGGCCGCTCCGCCAATGACAATATTTTGTGGGGTTCGGCGTTTCAACCAAAAGGTATAGATGAACACGTAAAAGAGGAATCCTGCTGTCGACCAGATCGCCGTTAACACGTTCACTCGCCAGAGCAACAGGATGATCGAGACCACTTCCAAGAGGACCCCCATAACGAGCGCCCGCCCGGGCGCGATCGTCCCCGTGACCAATGGACGCCGGCGGGTCCTCGACATGACCCGATCAATGTCGCGGTCGTACCACATATTGATGCTGTGCGCACCGGCCGTCGAGAGAGCCAAGCCGAAGAGTGCCGCCACCGTGATGCCGAGAGACGGAAGTCGACCACCAGCCACCACCATGGCACAATACGCCGTAATTACCAACATGGCGATAATACGAGGCTTGGTCAATTCGACATAATCCTGAATGGTCGCGCGTCGCACGGCCAGGTCTTCAACCGTATTTGTCACGATTCCCCGTCCCATCTTCGTCGTTATCGCATTTACTTTACTACACGGCATCAAAAAAAGTAAGGACACGTTCTGACAAGACTGCCAAAACGTGTCGAAGCTTAGAGAGGTTTGAACGCCTCAAAGGGGTTTTGGCACCCGCGGCAATAATAGAGGCTCCGGCAGGAGGTTGACGCAAACAGATTTTCCATGACGGCCTCCCGACTTCCACAAAACGGGCAGGCCACGTCGTTCAAGTCGGTCCCCGGTGGGGCAATTCCCGACTCAATGAGCCCTTGTCGTCCGCGCGGTGTAATCCGGTCGGTATGCCAAGGGTCTCGAAGATTCATCTCTACGGTGACAGAAACCCCCGGGAACGCCTTTTGGATCCGCTCCTCCGCCAGCCGCTGGATAATGCTCTGCGCGGGACACCCCACAAACGTGGGGGTTAACGTGATCAGGATGGTTCCGTCGGATACGCGAACCTCCGACACCATGCCTAAATCCACGATGCTCACTTTCACAATTTCCGGATCATGAACCGTCTCCAATTCCCGGGTCACGGCATCCGCTGTCAGCATGGTAACTCCCCCCTACCAGGAAGCGCTGGGGTCGAGCCGATAGACTTCCGAGAGTCGAGCGAGCGCCTCCCCGAGCGCATCAGTGTGCTCACCCAAACGGCCATTCATCACCGATGAAACCTCGGGAACGATCAACCCCTCACTGCGAAGAAAGTCTTGAACCTCAACCCAATATCGGCGAACAGCCGGTTCGACACTAGTGATGACACCGTGCTCCTCCAAGCGGCCCTGAAAACGCCCAAAAGAGACCAAATCTCCAACCCAACCAAACGCCTCCCCGAGGGCCTTTTGGAGTTTTTGACGGGATAGCGTGTCGTGCTTGGCCATGGTCCGAATCCACAACTCTTGGTGGGCGCGATGGTACCGTTTTTCTCCTAAAATCTTCTCCGCCGCCTCCGCCAAGGGAACGAAGCGGCTTTCCTTTAAAAGATTTAGCCGCGCAATATCCCAGACATCGTAAAGATAATGCCGCACGATGGTCCAAGCCCAGTCGAAGTGCGGTTGGTTCAAAAAGTCACCATTCTCCCCATTGGGCTGTTCCAGTAGCACCGCATTCCTGCGCTGCTCACCTGGTCGCAAGGAGGCTAAGTCATCCGCTCGCCCAACACCTAAGCTCTCTAGCAGGTGGTAGTAAAAAGTCGCGTGCCCAATTTGCTCTTGAGCAATCGATCCGAACGCCACGTCTTCTTCAATGTGCGGGGCGAGCCCCAACCACTCCTGGTCCCGATACCCTAGAACAAAATCGTCGTCTGCGAGTTGAAACAAAAGGTCCGCCAGCATCTCCAAAATCTCCGGGCTCTCTTTTACCTCTTCAGTCGTCCACCCGTTCACTGGCTTCACCTCCCCCGGGTCGCATGGGGTGCTCCCGATAATAGCGCCACTT
>JAKADW010000062.1 GCA_021820165.1 Bacillota bacterium | reverse complement strand
ACATTGTCCGTCGGTCTATGTGGTCAACCGACGCCACATCATTCCGGTGATTGTCGACCACGAGATCGGAGAGGAGGTGCCCCGCTAATGGAACAAGCCCCCGCCACTGTGCGCCCGGCATTAATCACGCTTGCGCGCCTGAAATATTTAATTGGGGAGCAGCTCGTCAAAGTCGGCCCCATGGCACCGGATTTAGCGACGTCGCTCGGTAGCGTGGCCATGGCGCAGACAAATTTGGGGCATGCCCGCTACTTTTACAACTGGTATCGCGGGGAAATTCGCGCGGCGGATGCGGAACTCTTGCCGGACGCCAGCTGGGCCAAGGAAGTCGCGCTCTTAGGGTTTGCCGAACGGGACACCTGGCCGCATCTCATCGCCGTGTTGTGGCTCGTCGACCAGGCGATTTTGGCCCTGGTCGAGGACTGGGTGCGCGAAGACTCTGGCTTGGGGTCGGCTTTGGAGAAGGTACGCGAAGAAATCGTCCATTCTCTGGAATTTACGGACGAATGGGTCCGCGTGCTGATGCGCGAAGGCGCTGGCTTAGGGCGCGTGGTATGTGGCGTGCAAACGACCTTAGGTCCCGCACTGGAGCGGTTATTAGAAGAATTCGGATCGATGAATGCGGCGGGATATGCCGCTCGCTATCAAGCCCTTACAGGGGGGGATTGCTGATGGAAATGATGGAAGCGGTGCACTGTCCTTTTTGCCACGAGCCCGATACGACGATGATAGTGCCCTTTGGTTCCCGACTCTTAACCGAACAGTGGTGGTGCGAGACCTGTCAATCGGCATTTGAATGGGTGCCTTCGTCGTCGGAGGGCCGCCATGAGTGAACTTGCGATTGTTACGGGCGGCGGTCGGGGGATTGGTGCGGCGATTGCCGAGGGACTGGCGGCCCAGGGGGCGCACGTGGTGATTGCCGGAAACATGCCGGAGATTCAAGAGCGGCGTGCCCGAGAACTTGTCCAAGCGGGCCATCAGGCCACGGCCGTTTCTCTAGATATCACCTCGTTTGACAGCGTGAAAGAGATGTTCGACTTGGTGGCGGCACGCTTTGGGATTCCGACGATTTTGGTCAATAACGCGGGGGCGGACACCATCAAACCGTTTATGGAGACGGATGAGGGGGAGTGGCTGGAGACGGTGAACGTCAACCTGCTGGGAGCGATGCGGTGTAGCTGGAGCGCCATTGGGCTGATGGCCCAAGCCCAGTATGGCCGCATTGTCAACATTAGCTCCGATGCGGGACGCGTGGGAAGCAGCGGTCAGGTGGTGTACTCGGCCGCTAAAGCGGGAGTCATTGGATTTAGTAAGGCGCTGGCCCGCGAAGTGGTCGGGGATGGAATTACCATCAATGTGGTGTGTCCGGGCCCGACGGAAACTCCCCTGGTCGACGAGATTTTAGCCAAGCCCCATCCGAAGCTCTATCAGGCTCTAACTCGGGCGATTCCCATGAAGCGCTTCGGTCAGCCGCATGAAGTGGTCCCGGCGGTACTCATGTTCACAAGTCGTGACGCAAGTTACATGACGGGGCAGACGGTCAGTGTGAGCGGGGGCCTCACTATGATGTAAGCGAAACCCGATGGGAATTTTGATACGTAAAGGAGTGGCCAGAATGGAGAAGACCATTGTCGTGGAACAGAACGGTGCAACCGTTCGGATGACGCTAAACCGTCCGCCAGCGAACGCCTTGGATTTGCCCACCAGTCTCGATCTCTATGACGTGATGCGAGAGGTATCGGAAAATGCCGAAGCTCAGGTGGTCCTGATCGCGAGTGCGTCCGCCAAAATCTTTTGTGCCGGCGCGGATGTGTCTACGGTGGAGGCTCATGATGTGGCGCTCATGGATAGATTAGGCAAGGTGCTGAAAGACACGTTTTTGCTCATGCGGTCCATGCCGCAAATTATCGTGGCCGCTATCGGTGGCCATTGTCTTGGGGGCGGGCTTGAGCTCGCGCTGGCCGCAGATTTCCGGTTGGCCCAAGACGGGCCCGCGAAGTGGGGGCTTCCGGAAATCAATCTAGGCCTCTTTCCTGGGGGTGGGGCGGTAGCCATGATGAGCCGTCTCGTGGGACCACAAAAAGCCTTTTACCTCGCGCTCTCGGGGCAGAGCATCACCGTCCAAGACGCTTTTTCCTGGGGTCTGGCCGATGAGCTCATTGCGGCTGACCAATTTGATCACCGGGTGAACGAGTTCATAGAAAAGGTTTCTCGGGCGCCCCGGGAAGCCGTGAAAGACCTCAAACAAGCGGTGTGGCGCGGTGGGGAGATGTCATTGGCGGGGGCGTTTGATTTCGAACGCGTGATGCACCGGGACCTGGTCGTTACACCCGATTGTTATGAAGGGGTTGAGGCCTTTAAAGCACGGCGGGCGCCGAACTTTGGAAAAGGGGGTGAAGGCCATGAAAATCGCGGTCTTTAATGAGTACCGGATTGGGGTGGTGGAGGGCGACACGTTAATTGATGTCACAGAGGCCTGTCCACACTATCGCTCCGACTGGCCTCATGTCTTTATGTTGCCCTTCATTGCCCAATTCTCTGAGATTCGCCCGCGGATTGACGAGTTGGTCCGTCGGCGTGCCGTTACCACTCCGCTCGCGCAGGCGACTCTACACCCGCCTGTTCCAAGCCCCACCAAAATTTTGGCGGCACCGGTCAATTATCGGTTGCATCAAGAGGAGATGACCGCTTCGGGGGCTTTCTACGAGGGTATGACGCTCCACACCGTGGAGCGATATGGCGTATTTCTAAAGCCGCCATCCTCTCTTGTCGGATCCGGGGGAGCCATTGAACTCCCTTTTGTCGATCGGCGTATCGATCATGAAGCGGAAGTGGGGGTCGTGATGGGCCGTCAGGGGCGCAATATTTCACGTGAAGAGGCGCTCCAGTACGTATTCGGCTATACCGGTGTCATGGACATCACGGTGCGTGGTGATGAAGATCGCACCTATCGGAAAGGGTTTGACACCTTTACGCCGATGGGCCCCTATGTGGTGACGCCGGATGAAGTCGGCGGTGGGGAGGACATTCGATTTGAACTCACCGTGGACGGCCAATTACGGCAAAAGGCCAGCACGCGTGAACTCATCTTTGATATTCCTCGGCTGATTGAGCTGGCGTCGTACCAACAGACATTGTATCCCGGCGACATTATTTCAACCGGGACGCCGGACGGCGTCGGGCCTTTAGTTCCGGGGAACGTGGTCCAATTAACGGTTCAGGGGATTGGTTCACTCAGTCTGAACGTCATTCAGGCCTATCCCGAGTCGCGGCGCGGAATGAATACCTAAGACATGGTCAAGGGAGAGGTTATGGGGCTTAGTGCCTCCGTTGCGGTAGAGGGCGTCGACCCGGGTCGATGATTACTCAGGAAGGGAAGAGGATGGATGAGCGTTCAGTGGTCATTTCAAGCGGCCTGTGACCGAACCCCAACGCGGCTGGCGCTGTCCGAGGGGACAACCCAATGGTCATTCCAGGAGCTATATGAGCGGGCATTGGCCCTGGTCGGCGCGCTGTACGATGCCGGACTCAAGCCCGGCGATCGGATTTTAGTGGGACTCCGCAACACCGGGGAACACGTGGCCTTATTTTTGGCCACGCAGCTTGCGGGATTGGTCTACGTGCCCATTAATTTTCGTGCCCACCCGAGCTCGGCGAAATACTTTTGGGAATATGTGGGCACGACATTAGCGGTGATGGAACCGAGCTTATTGAACGGCATGCTTGGGGTTGACCCCATGTGGGAGGAAGTGAAGGTCGCCGGTCGCCTGTGGGACGGCCAAGGATTATCAGCACGCGCCGCACGAGTCAACCCCAAGGATGGCTCGTTGCCCCGCGTAACCGATGACGACCTCTCCATGATCCTTTTTACCTCGGGCACAACCGGTAATCCGAAAGGGATTCCTCTGACCCACCGTAATGTCGTGGCGCGTACGCTGGGACCCTCCTTAAACTGGGATTGTCCGCATGACGGTAATGAGCGCGTCATCGGCCTTATGCCGCTTTATCATACCATTGGCTTGCAGGGGTGCCTCTTGTATGCGCTACTGCAAAACAACACCTATTATCCCGTGCCGCAGTTTTCTCCCCAAGGGACCCTCGAGCTTATCCAATCGGAACGGATTACCCACCTTTTTGGGACCCCGACCCATTTATACGCCTTGGTCAATGACCCCACGCTTTCGCACTACGATCTCT
The DNA here is from genome assembly GCA_021820165.1 of Bacillota bacterium. The sequence continues at coordinate 4,837 of JAKADW010000062.1, read as the reverse complement.
CATCCTTGTCTCACGTTCTCTATGGCGGGGCGCCTATGAGCCCGCATGTGATTACGCGCTGCGCCGACGTTCTCTGTACGCGCATCACCTATGTTTACGGCAACACCGAAACCTACAACGCGCTCTTTCAGCGCCAAGCACCACAGACCTTCGAAGAGTCCGTGTGCGGGGTGTATCACCGCATCCGGGTGGTGCAAATTGGGGGGAGCTACGAGGATGTTGTAGCACCTGGGCAAGAGGGTGAACTCATTATTGACACCCAATCACCCGAATCGTTCCAAGCGTATTGGCAGTTGCCCGAAAAGACGGCTGAGCGCGTGCGTTCGGGTTGGTATTTTACGGGGGATAGTTGCCGGTTTGAAGGCGAAAATCGGTTCCGCGTCACCGGCCGGGTTGACGACATGATTTTAAGTGGGGCGGAAAATATCCAACCGGTGACGGTCGAAAATGCCTTATTAGGCCATCCCGATATTTTGGATGTGGCGGTCGCGGGCGTGCCCGACGACCGGTGGGGACAGATTGTCAAAGCCTATGTGGTGGTCCGCAATGCCGCATTGACGCCGGCCGCGCTTGACCGATGGGTGCGCGATGCCTCCACCCTGGATTCCTACATGCGACCGCGTCAATACCAGTTCGTGCAAGAAATCCCGCGAAACCCTAGCGGGAAAATTCTGAGGAAATCGCTAGCGGCGTTGGAAGATGACGAAGCGGAAAGGGGTTAGGTCATGGCTACGAATGAAGAGCGAGACTATTACCAGGACGTCAGGGCCAATAATTTAGAGCCTTTGTGGACGATTCCCGACTGGTTTTTAGCGCCCGAGCCCTTAAACACCTACCGTCCCTATCAGTGGCACTGGTCGGACGTTTATCCGCGATTATTGGCGGCAGCCGACCACATGACGCCCGGTCAAGGGGGATCCAGGCGGGTGCTGGTCTACGCCCACCCCGACTTGCGTGAGAGTTTGGGGACCACCCACACCTTGAATGTCGCGACGCAGATGATTTTGCCCGGGGAAGAGGCGCCCGCTCACCGCCATACACCGCTCGCGATTCGCTTCATTATTCAGGGAGAGGGTGGCATGACCACGGTCAATGGCGAACGGATGGGGATGGAGTCGGGCGACTTCTTGCTCACCCCCCGCTGGGTCTGGCATGACCACCGGCACACGGGAAAGGACCCGATGATTTGGATGGACGGCCTCGATATCCCTCTCACCCGGTACCTGAATGCGATCTTTGTAGAACCCTATCATCAGGCGATGCAGGCGGAAACGTCCCCCTTCTTACAATCCGAAAAACTCTTTGGTGTGGCCGGGTTGTACCCGAAAGCTATGGGAGCGGGGACGAGTGCTAACGGCACCCTCATGTCCTATCCGTGGGAAAGAACGCGCCAAGCCTTGTTGGGCGTCCGGGATACCTGTCCGAGCCCCTATGACGGCGCTATTGTAGAGTATCGCAATCCCGTCACGGGGGCCTCGGTGTTGCCATCGTTGGGCGCGACCATGCAGTCGTTGGTCGTGGGAGAAGAAACCCGTCGGCATCGGCACACGCCGTCGGTCGCGTATTATGCGTATCGCGGCGAAGGTAGCCTCATGATTGATGGCCAGTGGTATGACTGGAGTGCAGGCGACGTGCTGGTGGTGCCGCCTTGGCGATGGCATGCTCACCGCAATCGTTCTACGACTGAGGAGGCACTCTTGTTTGCCATTACGGATGAGCCCCTGGTCCGTACATTAGGGTTATATCGGGAGGAGGCCTAGGTCGATCAATGGACCGGAAATCAGACTCTCAGCCGTTGGCATCGGGACCGCTCGGCGGCCTCGTGGTGCTGGAATTAGGGACCCTTATCGCCGGTCCGTTTGCCACCCGGTTGCTCGCCGACTATGGTGCCCGGGTCATCAAAGTGGAAGCGCCTGACGCTCCCGATCCGATGCGCGATTGGGGACATGTTGAGGCGAACGGCAAACACTTATGGTGGTCGGCGCAAGCGCGCAACAAAGAACTCATGACATTGAATCTGAGAACCGCTGAAGGGCAGGCGTTGTTACGCCGACTGGCCAAAGAGGTAGACATCATCGTGGAAAACTTCCGGCCAGGCACGATGGAAAAATGGGGACTCGGGTTTGATGTGTTGCGTGCCATTAACCCCCGGCTCATCATGGTGCGGGTCTCGGGCTTTGGACAAACTGGCCCCTATCATGACCGGGCGGGCTTTGGTTCGGTCGCGGAAGCGATGGGCGGTCTTCGGTATATCAACGGATTTCCCGACCGTCCACCGATTCGCTTTGGGGTGTCCCTCGGTGATGCGCTGGGCTCCCTCTATGCGGCCATTGGTGCCCTGGCGGCGGTCCGGGCGCGCGAGGTCACGAACGAGGGCCAGTTGGTGGATTGTGCGATTACTGAAGCCGTGTTCAGCCTGATGGAAAGCGCCGTCCCTGAGTATGGCGTAACGGGTTATGTACGCGAGCGTCAAGGAAATATCTTACCGGGGGTCGCACCCTCGAATACCTACCCCACCCGTGATCAGCAATTTCTGGTCATGGGCGCCAATCAGGATCGGGTCTTTCGCCGGCTGACGGAGGTCATGGATCAACCGAGTTTGGCTTCCGATAGGCGGTTCAAGACACACGGCGACCGCGCTGAACACCAACAAGAGCTGGATGACATCATTAGCCAATGGACACGGCAGCACGACCTAAAAGAGTTGACGGAACGGCTCAATGACGCCGGCATTCCGGCCGGCCCGATTTATTCGATTGCCGATATCTTTCAGGATCCGCAGTTTCAGGCACGAGAGATGATTGTGACCTCACCCGAACCGGGATCCGTGCCGACGCCGGGCGTTGTGCCGAAATTTTCCGAGACTCCCGGTCAAATCCGCCACCTAGGGCGAGATGAACCCGGCTACGATAATGCGCGAGTCTACCAGGAGCTCTTGCAGTTATCGCCTGAGGAGATTCATGAACTCCGCGAAAAAGGCGTTCTATAAAAGAAGGGGGTCGTCTTGGCGAATGGGCGGCGGGGGATCGGGAGCTCGATGCGATGGCCATGAAGCGCCGTGACTAGGCGCAGAAGGGAATCTAAATGCTGAACGATTAATCCCGTGGGTGTTCGACGGGAATTGCATGCATCCGATGGCCGGAAATTACCCAGATGATAGGAATGAGCTTGGCGGGCGGAACCCGCCTAATGATGCGTCAATAGACGGGAGGGGGGAAGAGGATGGGCGAGTATCGATTAACCGAGGGCCTGCGCGTTTTTCACGATGAAATTCGTAGACATTATCTCGGCCCCTTATGGGATGATTTGAATACCATCGTCACGAAGGAACCGACAACTATCGTCGAACCGTACTTATGGAAGGGGACGACCCTTTATGATCGTGTCATGCGTTCGGGCCAATTGATTTCCCCCGAATCCGGCGGTGAACGGAGGGTTCTCTTTTTACAAAATCCCGGCACGCTTAAACATGGCATGGTTGGAGCCACGACGCACACCTTGTATGCTGGCGTTCAACTGATCTTGCCGGGGGAAGTCGCGCCAACGCATCGGCACAGTCAATCCGCCGTCCGCTTCATTATGGAAGGAGAAGGGGCCTACACCGTTGTCAACGGAGAAAAGATGTCGATGAGCCCCGGAGACTATCTTTTGACACCGAGGTGGGCATGGCATGACCACGGAAATTCCGGGAATGACCCGGTGCTCTGGCTTGATGGACTGGACGCGCCGTTGGTACGGCATTTCGCGGCATCGTTTTTTCAACCGTATACGGATCATACCCAGCCGCTGACACAGCCAGATAACTATCAAGCGCGGTCGTATGCGGGCGGGATGGTGCGGCCCGTAAGGCATAATTCGAGTGGTAATGAGACAACCGAAACGCTGAGTGCCTACAAGTTTGATGTGGTGATGCAAACCCTTTCTTCTATGAGGGCCTTGCCCGTGGATCCTTGGGATGGTTATGCGGTGGAGTATATAAACCCCGTGACGGGCACGTCTGCAGATGCTCACATTGGCGCCCGCTTTCAGGTATTGCCGCGCGGATTTCAGGGCAGAGCCCACCGCCATGTGATGAGCTCGATATATCTGGCGGTGAAGGGCGAAGGTGAGACCATTATAGAGGGAACCGCGTTCCGGTGGGAGCGCGGCGATATTTTCGTCGTTCCGCCTTGGGCGTGGCACGAGCATATTCAACGAGGAGCGAAGGAAAGTATACTCTTCTCAATTAATGACCAACCAGTGGTTCAAGTGCTAGGCTTGGATCGGATGGAGTCCTTTCCGGACATTCACCAGACCGTGACGCAGCAGTTTCAACCAGATTAAAGCAGTGTCGTCACTGCGGACAGGAGTAACCACGTGATATTTAGTTGTTTTGATACAGTGATGTTTAGTGATGTGGACATGTCGGGAATGGGGCACTTCGCTCAACAGATTCGATTGCTCGAGAGGGCCGAATATCAGTTTATGGCCCATGTTGGGTTGCCTCCACAAGAATGGTTTATGAAGCGCTATTTGTTCCCCCGAGTGAAGTTAGACGTTCAGTTTTTTTCTCCCCTACAATTTGCTGACGAGATTCGATTTGACGTGCAAGTGGGACACATGGGCACCACATCTTTTTCCTTGGACACCCACATCGTCAAGGTGGCTACCGAGGAAAAGGCGATGTGGTCAAGAATGGTGATGGTGGTGCTGGACCCCAAGACAGGACAACCAACGCCGCTACCTGCAGAAATGCGAGAAGCCTTTACACCCTATTTGGTTGATAGTCAGATATGAGATGGCGTAGTTCGGTCAATGATTTGCCAGGAAATGAAGTCATTAGGTTTCCGGTAAATCA
>JAKADW010000061.1 GCA_021820165.1 Bacillota bacterium | reverse complement strand
CGGCATCATCCGGCGAATTCTTCCTGAATAGGGTCGCTAACCATTCCCCGCTCCAGGACTCAGGCGCCATTTAATGAGCCAGCCGGTTTGCATGGCCATGCGGACCCAACCCGCCAACCCAGTCGCAATAACAAGCCGCTCAGCCCCTAGGGGCTGCGCCAACAAGAAGTCTCCTACAATGCGGCCTCGGTGGATCCAGCCTTTCAGTTTTTCCAGGCTTCGCATGTGCAAGAGGCTTCCCACCAACACCAGCGCCACAACCGTTCGGGCGGATTGTCGCATCGATTCCTGTCGAAGGAATTTGCTGGAACCAGGCGGGCAGATCGAATACCTTAGTAATCGAGCTCAGAAACCTTCTGAACACGGAAAGGCACCTCCTCGTTGCCAGAGATTGAGGTGTCTTTCTTTCGGCGTGTCAGGACAAAACTCCGCCAAAAATTGGTAAAATACGTATGTTCCCACCCCGGTGATTATTACACCGCTCAAAACCCGCCATCGTTGCAACCCCGGCCTACCTCAGGAATTTCTGTGAGGAGTTTCTGGTGCCACTCCGAATGTAATTAAAGGTCTATGATCGATCGTAAATTCCCGATACCCGGGTTTACTAGGACGCGCGTCAGCCGTCCGCACTCCCATTAATTAATGGAAATACGGAGAGTCCTTCGGCTCCGGCCGGGGGCTCGTCTTGCACCGCCATTCCCGGGCCAAGAAGGGTACCCGAAAGGTCACGATCCGGGTCATGCGCCGCAACGACATACCGCTCATGAGGGGAGCCCGTGACGAAAGCCCTGCTTCCGGGCGCAAGGGCCAACAACGGGCTTTTTAGGCGCTGGCTTCGATGAATGTCGGCCCACACGCTCGTCGCCGTAGCCACCCCCCCGGCGCCGGGTCCCTGAAGCCAAAACGTTCCCGCCTGTCCCCGGATTTCGACCCCATTTTGGGCTCCTTTCAGGGAAAAAGCGGGGTGACCCTTGGAAACCACGGCGGGTCCAACGGCGGCCTTAATCGTGCCCTCGGCATCGCGGTGCGCCCATGCCCAGGGGCGCACATGAAGTCCCTTACGGGCCAGACGGTGCAGAAGATCGACGGGATAGTCTTGAAGGCCCTCCCGTAGTATTTGATCCGGGGAAAGCCATACGCCCCATGCTAGCCAAACTAAGATGACCAACTTGCGTACGGCATCATGCCCCTTGAGATCGTTCTCCGGGTTGGCCTCCGCATAGCCTCGCAGCTGGGCTTGGGAAATGGCCTCGGAGAGAGCCATGCCGTTTTCCATGGCCGTCAAGACATAGCTGCTGGTGCCGTTCAGAACCCCGCCGATGTCGGATAAGGGAGCGGCGCTCATGTGGGTGACGAGGGTATCGACCACAGGGATGCCGCCGGCTACACTGGCCTCGAATCCGAAAAACGTATCCCATTCCTGACTCTTTTGGATGAGCTCGGCGCCATGATAGGCGATGACTTCTTTGTTGGCCGTCACCACGGCCTTTCCGTTGGCCAACGCGCGGCCAATCCATGCTAAGGGTTCCTCACGCCCTCCGGCCACCTCCACAATGATGTCAAGAGCCGGGTCGTCAATAATCTCCATGGGATCTTGGGTTAGGGGGATAGGGAGTGGGCGCGGTCGGTCGGCTCGTCGCACGCACGCTTTCACAAAATGAAAATCCAGGCCAGCCCAGGGGCGGTTGAGTTCCACGACCGCCTGTCCTACCGTTCCCATGCCGATCAAACCAATCTGTACGGTCGCCATTGAATCTCCTCTCGTGTCATGATCGTACCAAGAGTCTACGAAACGCTATCGGCCCACGCAACTAGTAGGGGGATAACAAAGCCCCTCGATACCAAAAACGGCCTTCCTCACTGACGACGGCGGCTGGGGGTTGTACGGTCACGCGGGTCCCGTTAGGCGCCCGCAAATTAATCGGTTCGGTGAGAATCTCGGGTTTCAAGGACGGCCGTACGCGAAGTGAGCTCCAGGGGGTGTACCCGAGACCTTGGCGCGCGCCACCCCATTCCAGCTGAGCCCAGCGCGTTTTTCCGACCGTGACCTCAGCGTTTACCACAGTCAAGGCACCAAAAGGCATCCAAGCTTTGGCGAGCCTTGCCCGTCCAGGCAGCTCTTCCAAGGGGCCGGCCTGGCGTACTTGCACCACTTCGGGGGAGGAGAGAGGAAGCCAGCCTGGGGGCTTTTGGGGGACTGTTTGCACGTGGGGAGAGCCGGTCCACGGCGGAATCGGGGAGAAGCGGCCGCCGAGTAAGGTCTGCCCACTGGGGCCCATTCCCAGGATGAGCCCTGACCCCATTTTCGGGGTGGAGGAGACGGGTTGAAGTGCCCCGGGCGGTACATAGCCAGGGACGCCCGCCAATTTTACCCCCGAGCGCGCTTGATACTGAACCAAAAACACCTGCCCCCAGTAGAGATGGGCGCGACGGCTGGTCCAAAGATCCCGCCAGCTAATTTGTACCGTCGAACCCGACCGAAAGCGCGCCTCTGCGGGCGGTTTAGGCTGGGACCTCACGTGTAGAGCTTGAATCTGAAAGGCACCGCGAGACAGGGTGGCCAACAAAATGTGATAGTGGGCGGCGTTGTGGGCATCCAACAACACCGGATGGACGTGTACAACCAGCGCCATGTGTGACCAGACGGTGGGGGATGGGGGATGGCCGGGGTTTTGATAGCGGAACAGGACCACGTCGCCGGGCTGAATTTCCTGAAGCGAAGTCCATCGGGCGTATCCACGGCTTAAGAGGTAGTAGCTAAGCCGGTCAACATTGACCAGCACTGGCCAGCGAGGATTGGACTGGGGAACCAGGGGCACGGGAATGCCGCCCGCGGCCAGTGAACGGCCCACAAATTCGGCACACTGAAAGTCCGGCTGAAACCACCCTGGGCCTGGTACGCGCGCCGCCACCAGGCGTACGCCGTGGTCGGAGGCGATGGGTGCCGCGCGCCCCGTCGCCACGGCCCAGTTCCAATGGCTCTCTGCATAGCCAATCGCGAGCCCCGGGGAGTAGCTGCTTTGGCCCAAGAAGGCCACCGAGGCGAGCGCCAACGCCGCTAATGCGGGAAGCACACGCATAATTTTGCCCCCCTTTTTGCAGGCTAACCAACGACATTTAGTGTCTCTCGAATGGCCGATCACATGCTACGGAGGGGAGCGATCGCTTGATTCGATTATGGCTCTTGAGTTTATGGTTGATGATGTTGCCCAATGCACCTGCCCCCAGTATCTTGGCTCCTCACGGCGGAGCCCTCTGGGCGCACGCAGAAAAAATGCCCACCGACGATCCGGTGATTATCGAAGGGGCGCCGGGGGAGTCTCAAGCCAAGGCCATGAAACTCCCCTATCTTCTGGCCTCTCGTACCACCAACTATTTTCATGCGACCGAAAGCCAGGGCAAGAACATAGCACTAGTGGCGCACCGCTTGAATGGTACGGTGGTTAAGCCGGGCCAGGTATTTTCGTACTACCGTGCGGTTGGCCCCTACACGGCCGAAAATGGCTTCGGTTGGGGGCGTATGTTCTCTGGCGACCGCATTATTCCCTCGATCGGCGGTGGTGTCTGCCAAGGATCCAGTACGCTCTATTCGGCGTTGTTGCGGACCGGGCTTCCCATTCTTGAACGGCATCAGCATGGGCTCACGGTTCCATACCTTCCCCCGGGGGAGGACGCAACGGTAGCGGGAAACTACTTGAATTTCCGGTTTAAAAACAATCGCACTACCCCGATCTTGATTACAGCCGCGGCGGGAAACCGCCATTTGTCGGTCGCTATCTGGGGGGCTGAGCCAGGACCGGAAATCGTCGTCAAGCATCAAATTTTAGCCGAATACCCCTTTTCAACCATTACTAAATTCAATGCCCGTCTGAAGCCAGGGGAAACGGTGGTTGTTGCGCCAGGCCAGAAAGGTGTTAAGGTGAAAAGTTGGTTGGAACAAAAGACGCCCCAAGGCACCGTGATTAAGAACTTGGGGATTGACACGTATCGGCCCAGTCCTCGGGTCGTGGAGGTTGGCCCCAAGGCGACCCCCTGACGGTCATGTCCCCACCCTCCATCCCATAAGTATGAGGCGAGGGGATGGGCATGGGCATGGGGATCTGGACCTGGGTGCTACTAAGGCTGTCGGTGTTATCCGGTGAACGACTGGCCTTTCATGGGCTGGGGCGTGACAAAAGTCCGTTGGCGGTGACCGCCGTGGCCTACGGGGGGGCAGCCTTGTTCTTATGGTTGGCGGCCGCGGTTCTGGGCGAGGTGCGTTGGCAAGGGGAAGCGTTTTGGCCGGGCTCGATTTATGCGGTATCCTTCTTCCTCTATACGGCTTCGTTGGGCGAAGGGCCAGTGAGCCTGGTGAGCGCCTTTGCGAACGCTACCGCTGTTATCTTGTTTCTAATCCAGCCGGTGTTCGACGTGTGGTCGTTGACCGGCATTGGATTGTTCGTCCTGGGTGCACTTTTTCTCATCCCGTGGGGCAAGAAAATATCCCGAGCGGTCTGGTGGATGCTTCTCAGTGATGGCGCATTGGCCTTGGGGAGGATCCTAGATGCCGGGGTCCACGGGGTCCGATCGCTCCCCTATGCCGCGAGCCTCTTTTCCTCGGTGGTGTTGTGGTTAATCGTGCCCATTTGCCTCTATGGGACGTGGGGTGAGATATGGGCCCTGGCCCGTACCCGTCCGACGTGGGGGACGGCGGCCGCTGGGGCCAACGGTCTTTCCTATTTGACCGTGTTTGAGCTTCTGCGGGTCATGCCGGCGACCTTGGTGGAGGCCGTATCGGCCTGGTCCGGGGTGTTGGCGGCTGGGCTTGGAGCGGTCTGGTTTCACGAAGGGGAGCTCGTGAAGAAAGTGTTGGCTTCAGCCCTCATGACTCTGGGAACGGTCATTCTCCTCTTTAGTCAAGGGGCCCGCATAGGGTAAAATGATCCAAAGGGGTGCGCTATGAAGATTTACACCAAAACAGGAGACATGGGGGAGACCTCTCTTTGGGGCAAGGCGGGGCCCAAGCGGAGCCGCAAGGACTCACGGCGTGTGGAGACTTACGGGGCCGTGGATGAAGCCAACTCCGCCATTGGACTGGCTCGCGCCTACGGACCGGGAAGCGGCGAGTTGGATGCCATGCTTCTTTGGGTGCAGCACCGCTTATTTGCCCTCGGGGCTGACTTATCCAATATTGCCGACGAGCGCCGTGACCGGCTCACCGAAGAGGATGTGGGACAACTGGAATCATGGATTGATGCCTTGGACGGCACCTTGGCTCCCTTAAAAGCCTTTATTCTCCCGGGAGGATGCCTTCAAGCGGCGGAGCTCCATCTGGCTCGTACGGTGGTCCGTCGCGCTGAGAGGCGGCTCGTCTCCTTCTTGGAGGACGATTCCAGTTATGGCCTGCATCTCAAATTCTTGAACCGGCTGTCGGACTTTCTCTTTCAGGCGGCCCGGGCTTCCAATCGGGAAGCCGGGCAAGACGATGTTCTAGCAAAATTTTAAGGAGGCGCCATGGAGAGACAGTTCACTGTAGACGAAGCCAATGCGTTGATTCCCGAACTGAGAAAGGCGTTGGGGGAATTGAACCGGTTGCAACACGAAGCTCGCTACAAGTACGAGGAAATGCGGGATATTCGCGAGGTGGGCTACCGCGCCGACGGCAATTTAATTATGTTGTCGGACTATCAGGAAACGAAGCGGGAATTTGACCGGATTGTGGCGGAAGCCAATCAGATTTTGACGGCGATTAACGAGCGCGGGTGCCGCGTGACCGATGTGGAAACGGGTTTAATCGACTTCCCATCGGAGGTTGACGGGGCACCGGTCTACCTCTGCTGGCAAAAAGACGAGCCCGAGGTCGGCTATTACCACGGGCTCGAAGAAGGATTCGCCGGCCGTCGGCCGCTCCCGCAGCGGTCGAACCCGAGTTAGGGGTTCAGCCCTAAGAGGTCGGCGTGCGGTTTTAAGGCGTCGACGATAAACGTGATAAACTCCTCCAAGTCCACGTCTAGCCCTTCTACGCCCCCATAAACGTCGTCCCGGTTAACGCCGCGCGCGAAGCCCTTGTCCTTCAACTTCTTGATGACCGATCGTGGCGTAACCTCTGAGAGCCGCTTTTCCGGCCTTACCAGGGTGACAGCGACGATAAAGCCGGTGAGTTCGTCGCTGGCAAAGATCGCTTTTTCTAAGAGCGAATCGCGGGGCAGTCCGTTTTCCGTCACGTGGCTTTGGATGGCCGTGATGATTCGCTCGGGAAATCCCTCCGCCGCCAAAATGCGCCCCCCTTCAATGGTGTGCTGGCCGATTTCTGGGTAGGCTTCGTAATCGAAGTCGTGTAATAGGCCTACCATGCCGAACAAGTCGGGGTCTTCGCCGTGCTCCGCGGCGATGGCGCGCATCACCGCTTCAACGGCCAAACCATGCTTGATCAGGTTCGGGTTTTTCGTGTAGCGGTTGAGAATTTCCCACGCTTGGGTGCGGTCGGGTACGCTCGACACCAAAAAGCATCCTCCTCCGAAAGATGAATGTCCCCATTATAACGTTTTTGACAGGGGTACCGCGCTTCCGTACACTTTGGTTAGAGAATGCAGAGGAGCGTTGCCTTCGGTGGGAACGATGCGCGATCTGGTATTGATTGGTGCGGGCCCGGTGGGATTGTTTGGACTCTATTGTGCGGGCCTTCATCGCCTTAAGGCAACGATTGTCGAACGATTAGACCGGGTGGGCGGGCAACTCGAATACTTATATCCTGAAAAGCCAATTTACGATGTGGGCGGCTTTCCCATGATTCGGGGGCGGGAACTGGTCGAACGGCTGAGCCAACAAGCGTTTCAATATCCGTCGGAATGCCTCGCCGGGGTGGAGGTGACTGGGCTTCGGGAGACTCCTGGAGGATGGCGCCTTTCGACCAGCCGTGGTCCGATTGATTCCCGAACCATTATTATAACCGGGGGCATTGGTAAGTTTATTCCGCGCCGTTACAATAATCCCACTATCGACCAATACGAGGGCCAGGGGCTTTCTTATACGGTAGAGCATTTAAAAGACTATCGGCACCGACGGGTGCTGGTTGTTGGAGGGGGCGATTCCGCTGCCGATTGGGCTTTGGCCACGGCCGAGGAGGCGGATGCGGTGATCATGATTCACCGCCGGGACACCTTCCAATGCCATGCCGATAGTCTGGAAAAACTTGGCCAGCATCCTCGCATACAACTTCTGCCCAACCGGACATTGGATCGCGTGTTAGGCGAGGGGCGGGTGGAATCGGTTGAACTCCGGGGAATCGATGGTGCGCTGGAGCGGCTTACCGTAGACCGCATCATTGTGGCCATCGGACTCCTTCCGGGAACGGATATATTTCATCGCTGGGGCCTTCAGATGGACGGTCATGAGATCCCCGTCGCCTCCAATATGGCCACGAATCTTCCGGGCGTTTATGCGGCGGGGGACATTGCCACCTACCCGGGCAAAGTGAAGCTCATTGCCGCCGGGTTCGGCGAGGTGGCGACCGCCGTGGAAGCGGCGCTAGGCCATCTCGCCTAAAGTTCCCCGGTCAACGATTAACGGTCCGATTCGCGATTTTCGGGGAAAGGCACGCCCAGCCACCGTTCGAAGGCTTTCTGTTGCGCCGGTGACGGTTGTTCCACTGGGAGTAGCCGATAGCGATCGGGGCGCGGTTCGGCTGGCACTAGCGGCGCATCAATCACCTCTCGGTTGTGGGCGATGACGAGAGAGGCCGACTGGCCCGGAGTGAGGTGTCGGAGGGCTTCTTTCCATTGCTCCTCGGTGGCGATGCGCTCGCCGTTTAGTGCCAATACCTCGTCCTCGGGCGAAACGCCGGCATTTTCCCCGGGCCCTCCGCGTTCCACCTGGCGGACCAAGAGCCGGCCTTGTCGATCCACCAGATTAAGACCGACAGACACCATTTCCTCCGATTCTGTGTCCGAGAACGTGCGCTCAAGGCGGAGTCCCACGGTGTTTAGTATCGATTCGTCAAAGGGATCGGTGCCATGCACGTAAGAAGCCAGCACCCGGGCCATGGGCGCGCCACCCATTTCTACCAAAAGATCCTCGAAGGCCGGTTCTGGGTATCCGCCCTCCCCATAGCGGCGCCATAGCTCGCGAAACACCTCTTTGAGCCCAATTTTTTGGTTTGTCGCCGCCAAGAGCTCCAAATCTAAAAACAACCCCACCAGGGCTCCCTTGAGATAGTAGGAGACCGTGATGTTGGGGGTGTTGGCGTCAGGTCGGTAATGGCGAATCCAAGCCTCCTGGGAAGCCCGATCCAAGGGGGTGAGGAATCGGCCCGGCGTGGATTCCAGGGTTTTCAACTGGGTGGCCCAATGGGCGAGGATTTCGTCCACCGGCACGACTTGACTGTGGGCTAAAAGCCAGGGAGCGAAATAATCGGTGAGACCCTCAAGAGCCCAAAGCAGGGTGGTATAGACTTCGAGCTGATAATCGAAGGGACCGAGGACATGAGGGCGCAACCGTTTTACGTTCCACAGGTGAAAGAATTCATGGGCCATGAGGCTCAAGAGGACCCGATAATCCTTGGCTTGGCGCCACAATTTGGGCGTCACCATGATGTTGGCGGAATTTTTATGTTCGAGGCCGCCTCCGCCCGCTTCCGTGATCGTCACCAAGAACTGATATTGGGAATAGGGGAGCGCGCCGAAAATCCCCCCCCCGGCCTCAATAATCCGGGTGAGGTCCTCGAGAAACGATGGTTTGGGCAAGCGTTCGCACCCCAACCCGGCGACCCAAAGTTCGTGGGGGATGCCCTGAACGGTGAAGGGATAGTGGGTCAAGCGGCGTCCCATCTGGATGGGCGTGTCTACTAAGCTATCGTAGTCGGGGAAGGTCACGGCGTGTTCCCCATCAAGGGTCGCGCTAGTGGACCATTCAGTCGGGAGGTCCAGTGTTAGACGGTGTGGACGCGTGGTCCAGAGAGGGTGATAGAGGAACAGGGTCGTACCCTGGGCGAGTCCGAAATTTTGATCCAAATAGCTGGTCCGAACCGTGAGTTCGTACGCGTAGACGTCGTATGTGAGGACTAATTCTCCGGTGTCGGTGGGAATCTGGATGAGCCAACTCGATTTGGAGTGTTCCTGGATCGGGAGAGATCCCTTTCCGTTTCGGGCG
>JAKADW010000060.1 GCA_021820165.1 Bacillota bacterium | reverse complement strand
GTCATAATGGACAGTTCATCGTGGGGGTTTTGGATTCCAGTTTGGTCAAATTGGACGTCGGTAGTGGCGTGGTGGAATATCTCGCCCGTAGTCCCGAAGCCGGCATTACCCTGGGGTTGGCAGAATATGCGGCGCAGGAGGAGTTCGATCGCAGCGAAGGTTTCTGGATAAGCCCCAACGATGAGGATGTGGCTTTGACGGAGGTTGACGAGCGACACATTCCTCGCTATCCAATTGTCCATTTGGATGCGAGCCGGATATGGACCGAAGAGCACCGCTATCCTTTCGTGGGTCAGGAAAATGCGTACGTGCGCCTCGGGATTCGGTCACTCGGCGGGGATGACACCATTCGTTGGATCGATTGGGGGCCGGATGAGCGCTATTTGGTGGATGTGCTGTGGACCTCCCCACGGGATCTTCTCGTGCTGACCATTTCCCGACATCACCAGCATCTGGCCTGGGACCGCTACGACCGTGAGGGAAACCATTTAGGGCGGGTTTATGAGGAGACTTCGGCGCGTTGGATTAATCGGCCGGGGCGCAGTTTTTCGTTGGACGACGGCACTTTGGTCACCAGTACGGAACGGGAGGGACTTCGGCGGGTCCTGCTCGTTTCATCGCACGGCCATTGGCGAACCATTGAGAATCCTCCCGAACAGGCCGTCATCAATATTCTTGCCGTGGATCCAACCCATGAGAATATATACGTACTTGCGACGCGCCGGCGGGCACTGGAGCGCACACTGCTCAAGATTTCTCGGCAAGGCGGATGGGAGGAGATCACGCCCGGCGACGGGTGGCACGCTCTCGCGGCCGAGCGGACAGGTAGAGCCTTTGTCGACCTCCCGTCTAATTTGGATCATGCGCCGACGGCGCGTTGGATTTCCGGGGATGTTTCTCAGGCATTGGTGATTCGTGACAATCCGGTGTCTCGTGAGGACCTCGGATTGACCGCCCCTCGGCTCTTCGCGGTGGAAGTTGAGGATAAGACGGTATTGAATGGGCTCGCCTATATCCCGGAAGGTCCTGCTCCGGCGGCGGGATGGCCCTTGGTGGTGAGCGTCTACGGCGGACCGCACGCTCAGATGGTCATTAACGAGTGGAGTGAAACCGTCGATCTGCAGGCTCAGTGGCTGCAGCAGCACGGATTTTTGGTCATTAAGCTGGACTCGCGGGGAAGCTTCAATCGGGGTCCGGATTTTGAGGGCGTCCTGTTTCGTCGCTTTGGCGAAGTGGAACTGGCGGATCAAATTGCGGGTGTCCGGGAGGCGGGGCGGCTGTGGCCGGTAGACCGGACGCGGGTGGGCATCTATGGTTGGAGCTACGGAGGGTATATGACCTTGCGGGCTCTACTCATGGCCCCGGAGGTGTTTCAGGTGGGGGTGTCGGGCGCACCCGTCACCGACTTTCGTTGGTACGATACCGCTTATACGGAACGGTACCTCGGAACTGACGAAACTAACCATGCCGGGTACGGAAGCACCGATCTCGTTTCCAAGGCGGGTCGTCTCAAAGGAAAGCTCTTGTTAATCCATGGGATGGTCGACGAGAATGTGCATTTTCGTCACTCGGCGGCGATGATCCAGGCGTTTATTGACCACGGAAAGGACTTCGACTTGGTCCTCCTACCGAACTCTCGCCATATGGTACAAGGGCAGAGCAACACGCTCTATCGGATACGACGGACGCTTGAGTTCTTCCAAGAGCATCTCTAGCGATGAGGGCCGGCGTGTCGGGCCCTCCTTAAAATGGCGCAAAATAAAAAAATGGTCGGAGAGACAGGATTCGAACCTGCGACCTCCTGCTCCCGAAGCAGGCGCGCTACCAAGCTGCGCTACTCCCCGACGACCATGGGTTATTATATGACAAGAGGCGTCATTCGTCAATGTGGCAAATAGCTTCAATCACGATATAAGGGCGGTGCGAGGTGCATGAAAGGACTATTGTTGGCAGGAGGAACGGGCAGTCGTTTGAGGCCGCTAACCTACACGGGAGCCAAGCAACTCATCCCGGTGGCCAACCGGCCGATTTTATTTTACGCCATGGACGCCTTGGTCGACGCTGGCATCACCGACGTGGGGGTGATTGTTGGCGACACCAAGAGCGAAGTCATGGCGGCGTTAGGCGACGGTAGCCAATTTGGTGCCCGCATCACCTATATTCCCCAATCGGCTCCGCTGGGACTCGCTCATGCGGTCCAATCGGCCCAGGATTTTTTGGGAGATGACCCATTTTTAATGTTTTTAGGTGACAACTTATTGCGGGGTGGCTTGCGGACGTTGGCGGAGCGTTTTCGGAGCGGGGACTACGCGGCGGCTATTCTTTTAACGGCAGTCGACGACCCGCGCCAATTTGGGGTGGCTGTGCTTGATCAGGATCGGGTGGTCCAACTCGTCGAAAAACCCCAAAATCCGCCGTCTAACCTGGCGCTGGTCGGCGCCTATTGCTTTCAGCCCGTCATCCATAAAGCTATCCAACAACTAGAGCCCTCCTGGCGGGGGGAATATGAGATCACCGACGCGATTCAGTGCCTCATCGACTGGAAGCTTCCAGTCGATTCGACACGGGTCGAGGGTTGGTGGAAGGATACGGGGCGGCCAGAAGACGTATTAGAGGCTAATCGCTTGGTCTTGGAAGATCTCAAAACGGCGGTGGAGGGCTTCGTCGATCAGGATAGCCATCTTAGCGGCCGAGTGCGGGTAGAGGAAGGGGCTCAAGTGCTCGGTTCCGACATCCGTGGCCCGGTGACCATTGCGGCTGGGGCGCGAATCGAGGATAGTTATATCGGCCCCTACACGGCCGTGGGCCCTAACGTGGTGATTCGCCGGACGGAAATCGAAAATAGCGTCGTGTTGGCCGAGAGCTCAATTGATGACGTGCACGAGCGCATCGACCAAAGCTTGATCGGTCGCGGCGTGAGTGTGGTCGGGGGCGAGCGGCGGCCAAGGGGGATTCGCTTAGTACTGGGCGACCAAAGCCGTGTCGATGTGTAACCATGAGTTGAGGAGACGAAATCATGAGCAACTTTGGCAAGATTGAAGGGGTCACCGTCAAACAGTTGGTGCGCCACCCCGATGACCGCGGATTTTTTCAGGAAATTTTACGGGATGACGATAACCTCTTGCGGCGTTTCGGACAAGCCTCTTTGTCGATGAGTTATCCCGGCGTGATTAAGGCCTTTCACTATCATGAGCGCCAGGATGATCTGTGGTTCTTTCCTGTCGGGTCCGCCCAAGTGGTACTCCACGATCTGAGGACGGATTCGCCGAGCTACGGTATCACCCAAGTGTTGTACGCGGGGGAAGCCCATCCTATCCTGATCGTGATTCCCGTGGGCGTTGCCCACGGATATCGGGTGCTCGGGTCCAAGCCGCTGATGATTGTCTACTTCACCACGGAATCCTATCGCCCTGACAGCCCCGATGAGAAGCGTCTGGATTGGAACGACCCTCAGATTGGCTTTGATTGGAGCACGAAATATCGTTAGGTAAGCACACGAAGGAGGGTCATTTGTGCGCATCATTGTGACTGGGGGATTGGGATTTATCGGGTCTCACCTGGTGAGACGGCTCCTTCAGGAGCCCGATGTTTTTGTGGACAATCTTGATGCTCTCACTTACGCCGGCAATCTCGCTAATCTTGAGGATCTAAGCGGCCATCCTCGCTATACCTGGCACCATATATCCATCACCGATGTCGATGCCGTTGAAAAGGTATTTTCATCGGTGAAGCCGGATGCGGTGATGCATTTGGCAGCCGAATCCCATGTTGATCGTAGCATCGAACAGGCGATGCCCTTCATTGAGACCAATGTAGTCGGTACCCAAGTTCTGTTGGAAGCGGCTAAACGTCACGACGTGGGACGATTTTTGCACGTCTCCACAGACGAAGTCTATGGAAGTCTCGGCTCCTCGGGGATGTTTCAGGAGGATAGCCCCCTCGACCCCAGGAGCCCTTACTCCGCAAGCAAGGCAGCATCTGACTTGTTAGCCTTGGCCGCGTTTCATACTTACGGATTAAACGTGGTGGTAACGCGGTGCTCAAACAACTACGGACCCTACCAATTCCCAGAAAAACTTATTCCTCTATGGATTACCAATGGTCTCGAGGGGAAACCATGGCCCCTTTACGGGGACGGGCTTAACGTCCGCGACTGGATACACGTCACGGACCATGTGGAAGGGTTATGGCTAGCACTCAAACGCGGCCAGGCGGGGCGCGTTTATAACCTTGGGACGCGCAATGAGCATACCAACCGGGAGGTGGCAGACGCTCTTCTTACCCTGATGGGGCTTCCCGAAGACCAGGTGGTGTCGGTGGCGGACCGGCTGGGACACGACCGCCGCTATGCGATTGATCCCACCCGTGCCGAGACGGAACTCGGATTCCGACCTCGGGTTTCATGGGAAGCGGGACTGCACGACACCGTTCTCTGGTACCGTCAACATCGTCCCTGGTGGGAGTCGATTAAATCCGGCCAATATCGAGACTTTTATGCACGGCACTACCGACAATTGGAGTCGTCTTCGGATGAGTCCTAGAGTCTGGTTGGCGGTATGGGTATCGCGATTGGTGGGGTTTTTGAGTCGGCTTACCGGACGCGGGGGAAGTTCGCTTCCCGGGCTCATCGCGCGCCGCGTTGACCCGAACGTGCTTAGTCGGCTATCGGCTATGCTTCCCCGCGGAGCCCTGTTGTTGACGGGAACCAATGGTAAGACGACGACGGCGGCCATGTTGCGCCATATCCTCGAGGGCAGCGGGCGCACGGTTTTGGCCAACCGCTCCGGTTCGAATTTGATCTTGGGACTGACGGCGACCTTAGTGCAGGCAGAGCGCTGGCGGGTGAGGCCGAGGGCGGCGTTGGCACTATTAGAGACGGACGAAGCCACCATGCCGAAGGCGGCTCAGGAGATTCACCCACGGGCGATCGTGGTGACCAATTTTTTTCGCGACCAATTAGACCGCTACGGCGAACTCTCTACTACGGTCGACTTTGTGGCTCGGGGTATCAGCCAATTGAGCCCCGAAGGCGTTCTGATACTCAATGCGGACGATCCGCAAGTCGCGCGTCTGGACCCCGGGAACAAGCCGGTTCTCTACTATGGGCTTCAGGGCGACCTTTCGCCAGGCACCACCGGTTACGATACGTCGGATGCCCGTTATTGTCCGCAGTGCGGGACAGCTCTTAGCTACGAGCGCCGATTTTATGCCCATTTAGGGCATTATCACTGTCCTGATTGTGGTTGGCGCCGTCCTACCCCGGAGATTTTGGTTACCCGTTGGAGCCGACGGGAGGAAAAAGCATGGTTCATCGTTCATGGTCGGGAATATGTCTTTTCTTGGCGCCTGCCCGGGATCTACAATCTTTATAATCAAGCGGCCGCCGTGGCCGCGGCCGTGGCCTTGGGTGTCGATGCTAGTCGCATTGAGGCGGCATTAGAGCGATTTCGGCCAGCATTCGGTCGCATGGAGTGGGTTCAAGCCGGACAGACCCAGTTGTGGCTTGCCTTGGTGAAGAATCCGGTCGGATTTAACCAAGTTCTTATGGCCGTGAGTGAAGAGGAGTCGGAAAACGCCCGAGGCCTTATCGTCATTAACGACCGCTACGCAGATGGACGGGACGTGTCTTGGCTTTGGGATGTGGATTTTGAGTACTGGATTCCGCGATTGCCTGTGAGCCACTGGTACGTAAGCGGTATTCGCGCCCGTGATATGGCGGTGCGTTTGAAATACGCGGGCGTGCCGGCCGAAAACATGACCGTGCAAGAAGCGGTGCCTGAGCTTCTTGATCGGGCCATTCATGAGACGGCGGGTGGGACGCTCTACGTCCTTCCCACCTACACCGCCATGCTGGAGGTAAGGCAGCAACTGACGCAACAGGGACTGGTGAAACACTTTCGAGAGGGGTAGGAGTTTGAATCAAAAGCTCTATCCGGTAATTGTGGGGACGGCAGGTCATATTGACCACGGAAAGACGACATTGGTCAAGGCGCTGACCGGCCAGGACGCGGACCGTCTTCCCGAGGAAAAGGCGCGCGGCATTACCATTGACCTAGGGTTTGCCCACATGACCCTTCCATCGGGCCAGGCGTTGGCGTTTATCGATGTCCCAGGGCATGAGCGCTTTGTCAAAAATATGGTGGCTGGAGTCCATGGCATGGATGCGGTGATGTTGGTGGTGGCGGCCGACGAGGGTGTGATGCCGCAGACGGAAGAACATCTGGCTATTTTACGGTTGCTCGGGGTGGAACGGGGATTCACGGTCGTGACCAAAGCGGATTTGGTGGACGACGATATGCTCCAACTGGTCGAAGAGATGGTGCGGGAGGCAGCCCAAGGTACCATGTTGGAGTCCGAGCCGATTATTTTTGCGGATGCGGTGTCAGGCCGTGGTTTGGACAAGGTGGGTGACGAGTTGGAACGCGTAGCCGGGACCGTCTCTCGGTCCGCTCAACGGGCCGCCATACGCCTTCCCATCGACCGAGTGTTCACCGTTAAGGGGTTTGGATCGGTCGTCACGGGAACCTTGGTTTCCGGCACGTTAGCAACTGAAGCTAATCTCGAACTCATTCCCAGCGGGGTCAGCGTCCGGGTGCGCGGGCTCCAAGTGCACAACCAAACCGTCTCAACGGTTGAAGCCGGTCAACGCGTGGCCGTCAACTTGGCCGGGATCGAACGGGAGCAGATCGAACGGGGGCAAGTGTTGGTGAGCCCCGGCACGTTGTCCGCCGTAGACGTGGCGGTCGTAGATCTGGAACTCTTGAAGTCGGCGTCCCCGCTTCAGGACAAGACTCGCGTGCATGTCCATGCCGGGACGGCAGAGGCATTAGGGCGAGTGTATTTCTATGACCGTAGCGAATTAGCCCCCGGCGATCGGGTGCCGGCCGAAGTGCGGCTGGAATCGCGGTTGCCGATGAGTCGTCGGGATCGCATCTTAATGCGTTCATATAGCCCGGTAATGACCATTGGCGGGGGTGTCGTGCTTGAAGTCGGGGTGCACCACAAGCGGAAGGAACCGGGGCTCATGGAGCGGTTGACGCGCATGAGGGATCAGGACGACATGGGCTTAGTGGAGTCTTTGTTGAGGGAATCTCCGGAACCACGGTCGCTAGATTGGATCGCACGGCAAAGTAGTCTAACGGTGGATGAAATTCGCCAGGGAATTGCGGAAAACCCGCTGTTAGTGGCGTTGGAGGGGCAACTGATATGGCACCAGCACCCCTTAGAGGAATGGGCGAGTCGGGCGCGGGCATGGGTCTCCGCCTATGTTGCCGAACATCCCATCAAACCAGGAATGCCCAAAGAGGAGTTAAAGGCCAAAATCGCGCCGAAATGGCCACAACGAAACTTTCAAGCGGTGTTGGATAGGGTGCCATGGACGTTGGACCGGGAATGGATTCGCCTCCAATCGGAGCCAGCACCGTTAGATGCGGAGTCGCTCCAGGCGATTGAACGGGTGTACCATACCATTTTGGCGGGGGGGCTGAGGCCTCAGGACTACGCCGAGATTCAAACCGCCACCGGCATTGGTCGGGATCAATTTGATGATATTGTCGAGCATCTCTTTTTAGCGGGACGGTTGCTCCGGTTGGAAGATGGCTTGGCCATTGCCGTCGACGCCTATCAGGAAGGGCGAACGCGGGTGAAGGAGGCGCTAGTGCGTGAGGGACCCTTGAGTACTAGTCAACTGAAGGATGTGCTGGGGGTTAGTCGTCGTCATGCGGTGCTGTTTTTGGAGCTTTTGGACCGGGAGCGGGTGACCCGCCGGGTGGGCGACAGCCGGGAGCTGGTCTCATGATGCAGCGGGTGGAGGTGGCCTGGAGTAAAATGCCCAAAGGGGCCTTTGGGCAAAGCGGCGATAGTATTGAATTGGTCGAGCGGCCCTTAGGAGGGCTCACCCTGATTTTGGCTGACGGCCAAGGCTCGGGACCGGCCGCCCGGCGCATTAGTCGGATGGTTGCCATGCGGGCGGTGCAACTCATTGCCGACGGGTCGCGGGATGGAGCCGTAGCTCGGGCGGTCCAAGACATGCTCTATACCGCCCGGGAGGGGCGGGTCACCGCCACCCTGGCGCTTCTGTCCGTGGACTGGCACACGAGGACTCTGGTGATTGCGCGAAATGCCCCCAGCCCGGTCTTGGTACGTCAAGAGGACCACGTGTTTCGCCTCGAAGGAGGCGCCGAGGTGATCGGAACCTATCGGAAGACGCGTCCGGCCATTACGGAATTGACGGCCACTAAGGAGAGCCTTCTCCTGACGTGCTCCGATGGGCTCTTGCAGGCAGGCCGGCGGTACGGCACGGTTTTTTCATGGGAACCGTGGGAAGCGCGGTTTCTCGCCACCCCAGCAGCGGAAGTCGGGCAACTTGTCGAGGATTTAATGGACCATGCATTGGACCTGGAGAGAGGTCGACCCAACGACGACATTAGTATCATGGCGCTGGGTCTGAAAGGGGAGGATGAGTCTGCTCGCCGAAGCCTCGTGGCCAGCATCCCCTATTAGTCCGTTGGTTTTAGTCGGGGTGTGCGCTGCCGGTAAAACCACGGTGAGCGCCATTTTGACACGCCGTGGGATTTTGGCCAAGTCTGTGGCTCAAGAGCACTCGCGCGTGCCCGACCTGTATCGTCGCTCGGGCCGTTCGGTCATTTTACTCTGCGCGAGCTGGCAGACCGTTCATCGTCGACGCGAGCTCGCTTGGGATCGGGACTTTTATCGCGTGGAGTGGGACCGTCTTCGCCACGCCCGGGATCACGCCTCCCTCATCATCCAGACGGATTGGCTCGATGCGGATGCGGTGGCGGACGTTATTGAGGATTGGTTTAATCGACAAATGGTTGCCGTCGATTGACAGGATATTGCCCCAACGATATAATGAACTGATTTTTTGACAGGAGGCGGGCGGATGCGTCAGAGGAGTATAGCAACATTGCTCGCGCTAATCGCCGTGATCGTTATTGCCGGCGGCTATTTTTCCGTAATTAATCCCATTACCAATCATTTGAAATATGGCCTTGACTTAAAAGGCGGTGTGACCGCCACCTATCAAGCGGAGCCAACCCCTGGCGCACCGGTGAACAAGAACGCCATGGCCAAGGTCAAACAAATTTTGTCCTATCGGGTTAACAAACTCGGCGTCTCC
>JAKADW010000059.1 GCA_021820165.1 Bacillota bacterium | reverse complement strand
CACGACCGCCTAGGTTGGAGCCGCGATAGAAACCTTCGAAGACGCGCTCTTGATCGGCATATGGGATCCCCAGCCCCTGGTCTTTTACTTCGACCAGTGCCCGATCATGCTCGCACCGCAACCGAACCGTGATGTGCGTGTTGGGATCCGAATACTTCACTGCATTAATCACGAGATTCCGAAACACCGACTCTAGGCGAGCCGCGTCCCCCATGACCATGACCGGGCTGGCCGGCAGATCAAGATGGAACTGTCGTGCGCGGTGAGTTTCTTGAATAGGCGCGATGGATTCAATTAAGACCTGGTTTAGACGCGTAGGCGATGTGCTAATCAAAAACGAGGGGTCATCGGTACGATAGGCTTCCAAGACTTCCGTTAAAAGAAGACTTAAGTGATCAACTTCGTGCTCAAGCATGCGCAGCAACAGATCTTGGTCTTCTAGCATTTCTCCATCGTCAAAATGGTACCGAATCAGTTCGACCAAGCCGGTCATGCCCTGCATGGGATTACGAAGCTCGTGGGCGGCGATTTGAATAAAACGCTGACGAGCCCGTTCGCGCTCGCGCACCGCATCGCGCTCACTTTCCAGGCGCTTTGCTCGACGCCGTTCGGTGATGTCCCGCGTCACCTTAGTAAAGCCTTTGAGAGTACCCGCGTCATCCCGGATGGCGGTGACGACAACGTGCGCCCAAAAATGGGTGCCATCTTTACGCACCCGCTGGCCTTCTTCACTATAAGTACCGTCGCGGAGTGCCTGTTGCAGCACCCAAGCGGGCTTCCCCGAAGCTTGATCTTCGGCTGTGTAAAAGCATCCGAAATAACGGCCGATAATTTCTCCTCTGGAATAGCCTTTGATGCGTTCTGCCCCAGTGTTCCACGTGACCACATGGCCTTCCGGGTCAAGGGCGAAGATAGCGTATTCTTTAACACCCTCGATAAAGATGCGAAAATACTCTTCAATATCAACGACTGGCAATAAACAACAGTCCCTTCTCCAAGAGCACCATACCGTTTATGGCAGTTTTCAGCAATATTTTTGGGACGTTAGGGCGCGGTTCGGCATGCCTGGAAGTTGCCAAAGATTAGTCCGAGACAAATAAGCTAGTAACCGCTTCCCATTCCCCGGCGTTGTTAATCAGGAGGCATCCTATTATGACACGCAAAAGTTCAACCGCTGCGCTTATGGGATTGACGGCTGCCGCCGCGTTGTTGGCTGGCTGCGGTTCTACACCGACGCGCGTGGCAAAGAACTCAGCCACGACAAGTACTCCATCTGTGCCGCCAACTCAGAGGTCCAGCACGCATGTGCTAACCGCCGCGGGGCTCTCCATTCGGGTCCCCGACTCCTGGCAGTTGGGACGTCAGGTCATTATCCAAGCAACGTCCCTCACTGCGAGCCGTGCACCGAACTTGTTACCTATCGTTCCACCTTCCGAGGCGAGCCCAGCTAGTCCCTTCTTCTCTAAACAACATGGAACCACGGGCGGCATGAGCTACGGCCAGTTAACCGAAATCACGGCTAAGGGACAATACCTCACGCTTCAGATTCAGGTGCCGGCTCGAGATGCCGCGAGCCTGAAGACCGCCATGGGCTCCGTTAAGTCTCCTCCGGTGGTCAGCGCCTCCAAGGATCTCCGTCTCATTGAGACTACCGACACTGACCACATGTTGTCTTATCAAGCCGCCCGGGTGGGGAGCCGAGATCGCTGGGTTTTGGTCGGAGGAAATCCCGCCACCGCACAAGAGGAGTTCGCCCTCTATCGATCCACCGATGGCGGTAAATCCTGGAGCCTCCCCGTCTACACTACCTTTCGCGGTAACCACGTCTTCTTAGGGCTCGCGGGAATGACAAGCTTGAAATTTTGGAATCCTCACGATGGCATTATCGCGGAATCCTCGGGCTTTGCCCAAACGCTTGTCATCCTATACACGACCAACGGTGGTGAGACCTGGCATAACGCCAGCGTTCCTAAGCTTGGCGCGCCTACCGGAGATAGCCCCCCAACGATTCGCGAAAGCGCCTCGGGGACGCTCACGGTCAGCGCCACCTATCCTCACCGCTTACGGACGGTTCAAAGCACGGATGGCGGAAAAGAGTGGTCAATAAGCGCCATGTAGCATCCGGCTAAGAGCCATCGTACTGGTTTGACGGCGGGGGGCTCAGCGTTAGGGATTGGACTATCCCACGCATCTGACGGTTGCTTTGCCTGAGCCCATTGTTCGTCAATCGTGGGCCACTTTAACCCATCTGCCGTCATTTCTGAACGTAGGCAGGAATCGGGGAGCCACGTCGAGAAATGAATCGCCATTGCGTAGTCGTCGGTGTTTCGGTGAGAGGGGTGTCACATATGGCGGTGTCGTTAAACCACACCATTGTTCATAGCAAAGACAAGTATCTGTCGGCGGCGTTTTTATCCCGCATTTTAGGTCTTGCGGAACCGATGGAGGTCGGGCATTTTGTGACCGTCAACGTGGACAACGGGGTATCATTGGACTTCGACAATGCTCTAAACATCCGCCCTCAGCACTACGCGTTTTTGGTGGACGACCAAACCTTTGATACCATTTTCGCCCGAATTCGAGGGGAAGGAATCCCCTATTTCGCCGATCCGAGTCACCACCATGAAGGCGTGACGAATACCTGGAATCAAGGGCGGGGATTTTACTTTTCCGACCCGAGTGGCCATAATCTGGAGGTTCTGACACGGCCTTACGGATCATGAGCCTGGGCCATCAGTCGCCGTCTTCCTTGATGCCGCTCTCGCCTTGGGAATCCATGGAATGTCTGCTATCATTGTGTTTGTAGAAGAGAGGAGGGTATCGCCGATGAAGAACTTTGCCCCTCACGCGTAGATCCGGGGCAATCCATGATTGTTGGATCGCCCCATAACTTAAAGGGGTGATTTTTTTATGCCGCTCATACTCTCTCACGTGGCTTTCGGATATCCCAACGAGCATGAATTATTTCGCGATGTTAGCGCCCAAGTCCAACCAGGCGAAAGGATCGCCATCATCGGTGCCAATGGCGCTGGAAAATCCTCTTTACTACGCGTGGTTTCCGGTCAGATTTTGCCGACCCAAGGCCAGGTGTCCAACACCCTTTATCCCATGGGATACTACGAAGACCCGATTTCGGATCGGGAATCATGGGGTCAAAGTGCCTGGCGCGCATTGTCGCAGGTGATTTCCCTGAGACCCTCGCTTCTCATTCTTGATGAGCCCACACGCCATCTGGATTATCGCCATCGAGTGTTCTTGGCGGAATGGATTGGCTGTCTTGAGGATGCCGCCATTTTGGTCGTTAGCCACGATCTCGCATTTTTGGACCAGGTGGCAACACACACGTGGCACCTTCAGGATGGCGGAATGACCATGGCGGCCCTGCCTCCTCGTGCCTATCTCCGTCAACGCCAAGAAGATGAAAAGGGGTATCGACGCCGATATCGGGACCAGCAGGAAACGCTTCGCCGCTTGGAACAGGATATTCATGGCACAAAAGAGCAAGCCCGACACAGCGAACGCTTGACGCATGACTCCACTCAACGCCGCTACGCCAAGAAAGTCGCCAAAAAAGCCAAGGCCCGGGAAAAACGGCTCGATCATTGGAAATCCTCGGCCGCCTTTCTTGACGCCCCCCGTGTTCCCCATCAACTGCGCTTCGTGTGGGATCACGTAGCGCACGTCTCCGGGCGCCTCATCCATTTGGAAAACGTCTCCTGTGGATGGACGGCGCCCGTGCTCGAGGGCCTCTATTTGGCGGTCGTGGCCGGTGAGCGCATCGGCATCATGGGGGACAATGGGTCTGGGAAGTCCTCCTTGCTCGAGGTGCTCTCTGGATCCTTCCCCGGCTGGGTTTCGGGACGGGTCCATACATCCGCCCGGATCGGCATGGTGAGCCAAGTGTTTCAAGTGGGGCCGGACGTGTCGGTGTGGGGATATTTTCGGAAACGTTCGGTACTCTCGGAAGGCTACGGCCGAGCTTGGCTTCAGGCCTACGGCTTTTCGGAGAACCATTTGCCCCGTCCGGCCATGGACCTTAGTCATGGCGAAAAGGTGAAGCTGGAGGTGGCGTCGCTGGCTGCAGAGGGCGTCCCGTTGATGATGTTGGATGAGTTGGAGCACCACCTCGACTGGCCCAGTCTAGAGAGCATCGTCGAGGGATTGAAGGGCTATCCTGGCACCCTGCTGGTGGTCTCGCACCAACCCGAATTTTTGGCCAAGCTCGGCATGACCAAACGATGGTCGGTGAAGCAGGGGCAGGTTGCCGAGGAACCTTGGACCTGAGGGACTAAAGGCGTCGCAAGAATCCGACGAGATTCTCTAAGACGGCATCCGGATTGTCCAACAGGACATCGTGCCCGCTCTTCGGTATGAAGGCCGCGTCGGTGTGTGGATGGCGGGCCCGGAACCGGTTCACCGCCTCCTCGCGCGACATCCGTGCATCGAGGGGCTCGCCGGCTAGCAAAAGCGACATGGGTCGCGAGTCGGCGGGAAGTTCGTCGACATGATAGGTGCTCAAAAGGCTGGAGACCTGGTTAGCCGTAGGGACAGTGACAATCGGCTGAATAACACCACCACTCTCCACCATCGCCGATTTCAAGGCGGCTTCAGCGTATGCATCCCAACGGCGGGACTCAGCGCGTTCCGCCGCCAAAAAGGCGGACCAGGAGGGAAATTGGCGGGAAGACAAGTAGCGGGCGTTGGCCTCTTCGACCGCCGCCCTATCAAAAGAGGGGAATGGCTCGAGATAGCCCCCGTCTAAAAGGACATAGCCTTCTATCCGGACGTCTCTCCCAGCTCCGAGGGCTGCATAAGCACCATAGGAGTGCCCCCCGATTATCACGGTGCGTCCTCCTTGTCCCTCGATCCAATCACACGCGCGTTGCCAAATGTGCCGCACGTCATCCCATGTGAGGTGGTTAGCCTCGGGGGTCCGACCGTGTCCTGGCGGATCCAATGCCAGCACATTGGTGTCCAAGTTGGGGGCCTCGTCGAGGACGCGGAGAAACTGCTCGGCCGTACCCCCGAGACCTGGCCACAAGATTAACCAGCGGTCACTCTCGGCCCGGGCTCCCAGGGCATGTTCGGGCAATTTGATGGATTCCATCGAAAGGCCTCCTCCTTTTTGGGATTCTGGGTTTATTCTACATGGCTACCCAACATGTCAGGGAGTTTTTTAGCGCCGAATCTGTGGCGAAAGGGACGCCGTCACTGTCCAGACTGACAGATGCTAAATCCAGTGTCGGCGCTTAAAGACATAGAGCATGGTAGTGACGATAAGCAGCATGAGTAAAATGGTCATTTCCTGGCCGTAGGGGATGGCGAGTTCTGGCATGCTTTTTAAGTTCATGCCCAAAAACCCGGTAATGAAAGACAGGGGTAAAAAGATGGTGGAAAAGATAGTCAGGAATTTCATAATTTCGTTCATGCGGGTCGACCGCTGATTCAACTGTAAATCGACAAGCCCCGTGAGGTTGTCGCGCAGGCTATCAATGTTGTCGATCACGTGATAGAAACCATCGTAAACGTCCACAAAAATATTGGCATCAGGGGTGCCGTTGGTCGTGTCGCGAAATTGCCGTCGGGAGAGGCGGGCGGCGATCCGGCGCATGTCTGCGAGAATTCCCCGCATTTGGTGAAGCCGACGGCGCAATGAAAAGACCTCGCGAGCCCGGTCCTGTCCGTCCAAAATGGCTTCTTCCAACTCGTCAAAGGCTTCTTCGTAGGCATCCATGCGCTCTAAGTAGGCGTCGGCCACGCGTTCCAGCAAATCATAGAGGAGGTAGTGCGCAGACTCAAGAAGCTCTGGCTTGGCGGGGAGTTCTTGGGCGAGTCCGTCTAACACAGCAACGGGCTGGTCGTGGAGCGTGACGATGACTCCTGGGCCCAATATTACGACTAGGGATTTTAACGCGTCGCCTTCGGGAACAAATAGCGACAGGACCAGCGCCTTGCCGCTATAGCTAAGTTGGGCGCGGTCAGGGTTGGACATCACCTCCCGGCTTATATCGGAACTCCATCCGAGGATCGCCCGGGTCTTCTCGAATTCCGAAAAGGATTGATCGATCCAAGCTTTGTCGGTTCCTTCTGGGGATCGAACCCCAACCTCCTGAATTGTGTCGCCTTGCTTTAAGAACATGATTCTCCTCCACCTTGTATTTGTCCCTCTATATTAACCGATGAAGAGGATGACAGCGCCTAAGTCCTTTGATATCGTAATTCCCAGAGGAGGTACCGGTGCACCATGCGCACGGTTCAAGAGTTCTGGGATACCATCGAAGCGACGGACCCCGAGATTTGGCCGGGGTCGACGTCCTGGAAAGACGAGTGGGGTAGTTTTGGTACGGTTCCTGACAGTCAGGGATTCGGTTCCACAGTCGAGAGGACGCGGGTTCCCGACGAATTACTGCCGGCCTTTTGGCAAGGTATTCAACGGCACTACGGGTCGACTTGGCCGCGCTTTCGTGTGGGTCCACGAGATACGGCTGGTCTTCAGATTTTTCTTGCTCGTCAAGGCTATGTCCGGCAATCCGAGGACGTCATGTTGGTGCTGGAATCTTCTGAGTGGCATCACATTCCCTTGGTGTCTACCAAGGACGTGCATCCCGTCACTAACATCACCGATCTAAACGAGGTCATTCGTCTAGACCATTTGGTATTTGGCGATCCGCTTCGTGACGAGACGGGGCTTTGGATGGAGATGTCACGGCTAAGTGAGACCCGTCGGTTCTTTTATGTCCCGGGAACGGACGGGGTAGCACGGGCAGCCGGTGGATGGACACAATTTCCCGGTTGGGTACTGTTCTGGGGAGGAGAGACTCACCCGGACTGGCGCCATCGTGGCCTCTACCATCAGATTCTTAGGGCGCGCCTCGAAGCATTGCCGAGGGGTTCGGACCTCTTCATTGGCGTCTCGGCCAATCGCGAAACGTCCGCGCCTATTCTAGCGCGGTATGGTTTTCAATCCGTGGGCACGCTGGAAGTTTGGCGCCCGCCATCTTGATGGCCCCCCACCTGTTTGGTCATACGAATATTGGTGGGGATGAATCCGAGGCGGAGATACAGTGCCTGAGCGCGTGTGTTATGGCCGAAGACATGAAGGCTCACGGTTTCGACCCCAATGCGCTGGAGGATTCGTTCTAATTCCTCTATCGTCTGGGTTCCGTAGCCTTGGCCCCGAAACAGAGGATCGACCCGAACGTCATAAATGAACGCTTGGCGTTTTTCGTGACGCTCTACGATGTCGTGCCAAATAATACCCACCATCCCGCAGGAGTCGTCGTGAATGGCCCAGAGATAATGGTCTGGGGTATGACCATCCGGGAGCAACTTTTGATAGGCTTCCCGTGAATTTTGAAGGGCCTCCTCTGCGGTCCAAAGGCCGTCCTTAATTGATCATTAGCATACTCGGGGATAGACAACTCGAGATATTTTCGATATTGCGGCTTCGCGAGAGGTTCCAAGCTTATCATTACCTATCCTCCTCGTCGTCGATCCAGGGGTCGCCCCAACGAGTTTTCCTAGCCTGCCGGAATTGGTCGCGATGCCGTTTGGTCACCGTCCGCCGTTCGATACCTGCGGCCGTGCATAGAGTAAGGTCGATATGGCCGGGTTTTACTTGCGGATGCCGGATGACGCGGGCGGGCCGTGGTCTGGGAACATTTTTGAGCAGGGCGAGATAGGCGTACTTTTCATCTTCGTAGGGTGCGGCGCCATTTTTGGCGTGCCGATGCACGCGTGAGCGGGGAATACGTACAGCGAAGTGGCACCAGTCACCGTCAGCAATCGGGCAAACTCCGTCATGGGGGCAGGGGGCGGCTAAAGAGGCTCCGTTGTCCAAGAGCAAGCGTCGAACGATGCGGAGGCGCTCAAAGGCGCGGGGCGTCCCCGGTTCCACAATCACCAAGGCCTGACGGGCCGCCTGCCAGAGGCGCAAGGTTGCGTCAGAGAATGCCTCCTCGGAAAGCTCATTGAGAAGATAACCCGCCGTCACCAAATCAGCGTCTGGCAACGGCCGGGCATCGAATGAGCTTCCGACCCAGCTAACCTGGTCTTCCCATGGGACTTGGCTCAACTGCAGGAGTCGCTGACCCACTGCCAACATTGCTGGCTCCCGCTCGAGCGCCGCGAGGTGGTGCACGGACGGGAATACCGCCATGGCCGCGTAGAGCATGGTACCGGGGCCGCTGCCTACGTCCAACAGCGACGTTGGGGACAAGTCAGGCGTTTGCCGTTTCAAGGCCTCTAGGGCGGCCCTGGCAGCCCCATAGGTAGCGGGCACGCGCGCCACCACATAGGCAAGGGCCTCGTCCTTGGTGAGGGCATGGCTACCTTCCCCCGCCAGGTATCGGGCCGATAACTGTCTCGTGGACTTTGCTAGCGACGCTGTCCGATCGTCGACGATATGGATCAGCGCTTGTTCGAGTGCCAGCGGTAGCGACATAAAAACCTCCAGCCTTATCATACCAAGTTTTCCACCGTTTCCATCAGTGAGGTCAAAACAGTATGGGGCGACTCCGAAGCCTAAGCGGACTTTAATCTGGGGGAAATAGAGGAGGTTCGGGCGGCGGCGGGTATTTTGGGACCGGCTCCGCCGCCCGGTTCGAGAATCATACAAAATCGCTGGGGGTGGTCGCAACCTCAGGAGGGTGGTAAATCATGGGAGGCATCGTGCGTGTGCGGCGGGTATGCCACACCATCCGACGGCGGGATAGCTGGTGAATCGAGCCGTACTTTCCGGTCTTCCGTTCTGATGCGCCTTTATCAGGGAGTCCTCCCTCCGGTCCGTTTAAACCGCGCTGGCGTTGGATGAAAAGTTCCCCGTTACCAATGGGAACCAGGACTTGGCCATAGTCGGGATTGTCCGCCACGACTCGCCGGAAATGGTCGAGTTCTGCCGCCTTATCTATCGCATTATCCACGATTATAAGACCGTCCGTCCTCAAAACGCGCCTCAGATCCGGCCAGTAATCCACATATGCGGTGCGATTGGCGTCGAGAAAAATGAGATCCCATGCCTCCGCATTGGATTGGCGTAGGAAGCCACCGGCATGCGCCGGGAACTACCTGAATCCGATCGGCGACCCCCGCCAGGTGAAAGTCATCCCTCGCCTGCGTTATCTTGGTGGGATTGGCTTCGAGCTTGACGAGCACCTGTGCGGGGTTGACTAGGGCATCAGCCCACCAGATGGTGGAGTATCCATTAGAGGTGCCGATCTCCAAAATCCGGGCGGGCTTCCAAGCCCGAATTAGCATGCTAACAAATTGACCCGTGTC
>JAKADW010000058.1 GCA_021820165.1 Bacillota bacterium | reverse complement strand
TTTTCAGGGGCTTGCTGCACGCCGCAACAACCGGTCGCTAGACCACACATTGCGGTCATCGCTGTCTTGCATGGGCGACGATACCCCCAAGAGTGGCAGCGCCGACGGTAGAAGATCCGAAGACTTCCTAATCCTTGAGGAACTCTCGGGGGCGTAAACGCATCGACGTTCCAGGGACGGGGTAGACTGCCGCCGTGATGTCGAACGACTCGGATGGACACCGACGACGACTAGATCTTGCGATAAGGAAATTGATAAGAAGGGAGCGGTAGCCATGAGCTCGAAGGACAAATTGCGACGTACTATCCGGGTTGAATAAGGCGAGTGCGAGTGAGCGGTGTTCCGGGTCGGGAGCGTGGACGAGTATTACGCGACAAGGCAACGCGAATTGACCTTTGTGTTGGCATCCTGAAGGAGATTCAGTGAGTACGCCGCTTCTTATCGCATTTATGCAAGATGACCGTCATTTTGACCGAGCGGTCGCGTTGCCATTGGGGCTATACTTCTCGACTTGTTTACAGCCACTTTCCTGCTTATGAGGCTCTTGGCTTTCGCGTTCATCCTGGCCGAATTCTATCGGTTCGAAGGCGAGAGTTGACTTGGATGGCAATCCGCTGCCAGGTTTCCGCCACTCTTTCCGAAAGGCTGCCGTTTCGAGACCGATAGCGCACGCCGCCTTTATTGAGGGCCGTCTCCTGCCGCCCCCGGGTCAGATCGACTGCACCTAAGAGCGACGCGTCGCGCTCATCGTGGAGAACAATGTCTTCACCCAAGGCGTCGGCCATCCACTGGGCCATTGCGGGTTGGTCCAAGAGCCCGGAACCTCCCCGGAGCTCCAGAAGCGCGGCGCCGCCTTCTTTTAGGGTGTCTCGGCCGTGGGCGTATTGAGCGGCCATCGCCATTAACACGGCCGCTGCCATTTCCGCCCGCCCGTGATGCGGGGCGAGGTCTAGCCACGCACCCGCCAGATCTTCCTGCCACCAGGGGGAGCGTTCACCGAACCAATAGGGCGGAGCGAGGGGAAGAGGGCGCTCTTTATAAATTGCCTGTAGTCCGTCGCCGATTAACGCGTCGATGGTACTCCCGAAGGTGTTGGCCATCCAAGCCAGCAGATTGCCCACGTTGGAAAAGGCGGATCCGACCAAATATCCCTCCGCCGGGCCCAATGAATAGCAAAAGAGTTCCGGGTTGGCCAATGGCTGCGCCTCGGTCGTGCGCAGGGCACCGCTAGTGCCCATGGCCAGGACCCCGATGCTCCCGTCCGGCGGGATATTGAGGTGAAGATGCGCGGTTGCGCCATCGCTAGCGCCGACTACGTACTCGCGAGGGGAGGTCCGGTCAGGAACCCGTTGGGTCATCGGGACCAAGCGAGGAAGTTGGGCCGGGTCCAACTGGGCCAGCGACAGCGCCTCAGGCAACCATTGGTTGTCGAGGCCAAGAAATCCTCCGGATGAAGCGGTGGAGTAATCGGTTATCCACTGGCCGGTGAGGCGGTACAAGACGTAGTCCTTGAGAGCCACAGGGCGAGAATTTTTGGGCATGGACTCTCTCAGCGAAATCCACTTGACCAAGGGTGACATGGCATGCACGGGTACGCCGGACCGTTCTCTTAATCGCGCCCCATAACCCGACTCTCGGAGGTGGCGGGCCGCATCTCCGGCGCGTTTGTCCATCCACGTCCAGCTTTGCGTTAACGGGTGGCCGCCGTGGTCCACCACCAAGAAACTATGCATGGCGGACGAAAACCCGACCCGAATCACGTCGCCATAGGCTTGGGCTTCGGTTAGGGCACGACTAATGCGTTCGACGATGTGGTCTGGATTTTGTTCGGAGATAGGACCCTGATGCGACGCGCCGACATTTTCACGGCCCTCCGAGAGTCGGAGCCCGGAAGCTTCTTCGATGACGACCCACTTGAGGTGGGTCGTTCCTATATCAAACGCCATGACCGCGTCCACTGGTAATCCACCTCCGCATTTGACGCTAGTCTGCCTCAGTGGCGAAGATTTTCCAAGCCCCCACCGGAGATGCGCTGACGGTTTTATGGTTGGCGGAAATAGGAAAATCGTCGGCCTATGTCGTATACCTTATGGGAAGGAGAGAGACGGTGCGCATTTTAGGGATTGATCCCGGCACGGCGACGCTGGGCTGGGGGGTTATTAGCCATCGCGGTTCGGTCACCCGGGCCGAGGCTTATGGGGCTCTGATTACCGAGCCCACGACGCCGCCCGAACAACGCCTGCGTCAAATCTATGATGGCCTTGGTGAGATTTGCCGCGTGCACCAGCCTGAAGCAGCGGCGGTCGAAAAGCTGTATTTCGGGCAAAACAGCCGCACGGCCATGGCTGTCGGACAAGCACGGGGCATTGTCCTATTGGTGTTGGCGCAAGCCAACCTTCCTTATGTGGAAATGTCGCCCGCGGAGGTCAAACAGGCCGTTACCGGGTACGGACGGGCGGAGAAACGGCAAGTCCAGTTGATGGTGCAACGATTGTTGGGATTGGACGAATACCCTAAACCGGATGACGTGGCCGATGCCCTTGCCATTGCCATTTGTGGGGCGGAAACGTTGCGCTTTCAACGCACCCCAGGGTTTAAATCGGGAAGACGGTGAACGTGGTATGATTGTGGAGATTGAAGGCAGTATCGGCGAAAAGCGACCGGGCTATGTGGTCATCAGGACGGCGTCCGGCCTTAGTTACGGGCTGGATATTCCGCGCGAAACCGAAGATAAGTTGGCCGGAGTAGGTGAGGTCGCGCACCTCTTTACGCATCTTCTGGTTCGCGAAGACCACTGGAGACTGATTGGGTTTGCCAGCGTCCGGGAGCGCGAGGTGTTTTTGGACCTTCTGGAGGTTAACGGGGTGGGCGCGAAGGGGGCTTTGGCCCTCATGAGCCACCTGGGAATCGGCAGGCTTCGTGAGGCGGTTTTCGTGGGCGACTGGAAGGCGCTCAAGGGGGCACCTGGTGTGGGAGCGAAAATTGCCCAGCGGGTGCAATTGGAGCTCATGGGACGTTGGGCCAAGTCGGCCGATCCCGGGCAGCTCCTCGTTCCGACGGAAGCACCTGCCAACGTCCAGCCGGAGGACGAGGTGGTGTCGGCTCTAGTGGGTCTCGGATACCGGGTGGAGGAAGCTCAGTTAGCTGTCAAAGAAATCCCCTCTGGGGATGACGCGACGCGCCTTCGTCTAGCGCTGAAGGCATTGGATCGGGGGAGGACGCGGTAATGGGCGAGGACCGCATCATGAGCCAGATATCTTTGGGATCGGAGGACGACGGGGACACGTCGATTCGTCCTAAGCGCCTCAGCGACTATATCGGCCAAGAGGCCACCAAGGAACGGCTGGGAATTTTCATTGAGGCCTCTCAACAGCGCCAAGAGGCATTGGATCATGTTCTTTTGTACGGGCCGCCAGGGCTCGGCAAAACGACCTTAGCCCACATCATTGCTAACGAATTGGGTGTGGATATCCGTTTTACGTCAGGCCCAGCCATCGAACGCGCCGGGGATCTCGCGTCCGTATTGACAAATTTGGAGCCGAGCGACGTGCTATTCATTGATGAAATCCATCGCTTGTCGCGTTCTGTGGAGGAAGTGCTATATCCGGCCATGGAAGACTTTCATCTGGACGTGATGCTTGGACGTGGTCCTAGTGCCCGCTCGGTCCGGTTGGAACTTCCACGGTTTACTTTAGTGGGAGCGACCACTCGGGCCGGCATGTTGACCGCACCGCTTCGTGATCGGTTTGGCGTGATTATTCATTTGGACTTCTATGCGCCCAAGGATCTTGCGGAAATTGTCAAGCGTTCCGCGCGGGTGCTCGATGTGCCTTTGGCTACCGAGGCGGCTATGGAGATTGCACGCCGCAGTCGAGGAACGCCTCGCATCGCCAACCGATTGCTGCGTCGCTTGCGCGATTACGTCGACGTTAAGGGCAACGGGGAAATCACGTTCGAAATGGCTGAAGAGGGTTTGGCTTTCTTGGAAGTTGACCCGAACGGCTTGGATTTGGTTGATCACCGGCTATTGGACACCCTCTATTACCGCTACCGCGGAGGGCCGGTGGGACTCGAGACCTTGGCGGCGGCCATTGGCGAGGAAAGTGGTACCATCGAAGATGTCTATGAACCCTACCTTCTACAACAGGGATATCTACAGCGGACGCCGCGTGGGCGGATGTTGACGGCCACGGCCATAGAAAGACTAGGATGGCCGCCTTTGGCCCCGATACAAAAAAATTTATTCGAATGAACTTTGCCCCCACGAAATGACGCGTTGACTCTCGAAGAATCTAGAAGGCGGGGTGAACCGACTGGGCATCCGATTCCCGAGAACACGGCCGAAAGATCCCGGGGTGCTCTTGGCTCGAGCGAAAGAGGGCGACCAGGAGGCTCGCAATCAACTGATTCAGGATTACACGCCCTTCGTGATGAAGGTGGCAAGTCAAAAAGCGGGACGGTTTCTTCGTCCTGGGGTGGACGAAGAAATTAGCGTGGCGCTCTTGGCGTTCAACGAAGCCATTACGGCCTATGACGGGGATCGTGGGAGTTTCCTTTCCTTTAGTCAGACCGTGATTCAGCGGCGCCTGGTGGATCACTTTCGACGCGATCGTGGACGGCAACATGAGGTCGCACTCAGTGACTTTGAGGAGGATGACGATCGGCCACATGAGCCCAACCCCTTGGACCGATTGGCTCAGGCTAATTGGGCGCTCGTGGAGGAACAAGAAGAGCGTCGTCGGGAAATTGAGGAGTATCAAGCGATCCTGGCCCGTTATGATATCTCGTTTGCGGATTTAGTGAAGGCGGCTCCGAAACATCGAGACTCACGAGAGCGGGCCATACAATTGGCGCGTGCGGTGGTGCGTGAACCAATACACGCATCGGCCTTGGGACGGCGGGGAGAGTTACCCGTGAAAGCGCTGGCGGAACAATTTGGCGTGAGCCGCAAGTTAGTGGAACGGAACCGGAAATACATTGTGGCCGTCGCCTTGATTTTAATGCACGATTTGCCCCATCTTCAGGCTTACGTGCTAGACCACCCCTAGGCTGGAAGGGAAAGATTGCTGATATGAGCATGAAGGGCATTGTTATAGAAGCCAGTCGCGGACGGGCCACGGTGATGTTGCCCGGAGGGCTATTTAGATCTGTACCCACGCATGGGCTAGATGTGCAAGTGGGACAAGAGATTTGGATTCCCGACGCGCGGAAGCGCTGGTACCGCTGGCTTGCGATTCCCGCGGTGGCGGCCGTGGTCGCGGGCTTTTGGCTCCAAGCGGCGGCCCCATTTCAGCCGGCTGAGGCGGCCGTATTAAGCGTTGACATCAACCCGAGTATCAATCTCGACGTGTCCTCCAAAGGGGTCGTGCTGAGGGCAAAGGGCTTAGATCGGGGCGGTCGCCGCCTTTTAACCCAAACGCATGTTCTGGGGCTCGCGGTCCAACAAGCGGTGGACACCCTGATTCAACGCGCCGCTCGGGACGGTTATCTACACAACCAGGGGTCGACGGTCCTTATCGGGGCGGTGTTTTTGCATCATCCCGAGCCGTGGTTTTCCGGTCTCTCGACGGCGGCTTCTGGGGTGCTTGAAGCGGATCGCGTGACCGCTTCCGTCGTGGCCGTTTCAGGGGTAAGCGCATCTCTCATGCACGCCATGCAAAAGCCGGAAGTTTCGGTCGGTCGCTATTTAGTCTGGCAGCGGACGCCAAAGCAGGCGCGCCGCCAATTAACACTTCATGACGTGCAGAAAATGTCGGTGGCCAATCTATTGGCCCCCTTGGATGCGGTTAAGCCCACCGCGGTGTCTCACCCGGTAACCCCACGCAGGACCACACCGATCTCGTCCGCATCGTCGCAGCCGATTGCCCACAGCACGAAGTCCACGGGTCGTCCGCGATTGCCGAATTTGCCTGTCACCGTGCCTGCCATGGTGGTGACACCGCCGGCTCACGGCGTTCCAAATCCAGGAGAGGGAAAGGGGCAGGGCCGACACCGGGGGAGGACGTCCTCGCCTTCGAAGGTTCCTGCGGAGTCGCCATCGCATCAAGCGCCCGATCCGGTCAATACTGTCAGTAGTGTGGTGGGGCACTTGGGGCTCTGATGAAAAGAGGAGTTTTCCCTACCAAACTCGAAGAACTGAGGGATTGACGGAGGAGGAGGAGGAGAGCTTGACGACGCACGGCACATCCGTGTACTGGATTTTCTTTATTCTGCTGATTGCCATGACCGCCTGGATGTTTTGGCAACAGTCGCGTCAGCAGAAAAATCGGCGTCAATTGCAAAGCAATATTGCGCGTGGAGACGAGGTGGTGACGGTCGGAGGCATCATTGGGACGGTGGAAGCCATCTCCGATGATGAAGTCACCCTATCAGTGGGCAATGATGTCCGGATTCGTGTACTCCGAAAGGCTATTGGGGGAAAACATCAGCCCTCCGCATCCACGAGAAACAAATAGGATCAGTATCCTCCGGGTCGCGGGCCCGGAGATTTTTTGGGTCTAGGGGAAAGACGGGCTATGCTATAATACCGACGAAACCAAGTGGTTAGACATCCTGAAGGAGGCGTTACCGGTGGCGGATACGTCACTCAATCCATTTTTACGGGCTCAACAAAGCTTTAAGGAGGCCGTAGAAACCCTTGGATTGGAACCGGCTGTGTACGAGATTTTGAAACAACCCATGCGCACTTTTGAAGTCGCTGTTCCATTTGCTCGAGACGATGGCACTCTGCAGGTTTTTACCGGGTATCGCGTCCAACACAACGATGCTCTGGGACCGACCAAAGGGGGCCTTCGTTTTCATCCGGACGTCAACGTGGATGAGGTGAAGGCCTTGGCCATGTGGATGAGTGTCAAGTGCGCCCTGTTGGGGCTCCCTTATGGTGGTGGGAAAGGCGGCATCGCTTGCGATGTTGATCAACTGTCAGAGGGCGAGATTGAGCGGCTCTCCCGTGAATACATTCGCGCCGTGAACTTGGTTATCGGGCCTGACAAAGATATTCCCGCTCCCGATGTCTCAACCAACCCGCAGATTATGGCATGGATGGTGGATGAATACTCCCGCATTCGTGGTGAAAATACCTTTGGACTTATTACTGGGAAACCGTTGGTGATTGGCGGTTCCCGAGGCCGGGTGGAAGCGACGGGTCGAGGGTTGGTCTTCGCCACGCGGCAACTGGCGACCGAAATGGGCATAGACTTTAGTGGGGCACGGGTGGCTGTGCAGGGCTTTGGCAACGTCGGGTCTGTTGCGGCCACCATCGCCTATCGGATGGGCGCCAGTGTAGTAGCGGTGTCGGACAAGGATGGTGGCCTCTATAACGCGGCCGGTATTGATATTGATGATCTGTTGGAGTATAAGCGCATTAATCGTAACTTAGTCGGGTATTCCAAGGCAGAACCGATTGCCAACCGAGACTTGCTGGAATTGCCGGTGGATATCTTGTTCCCTGCAGCTCTGGAGAATCAAATTACGGCCGACAATGCGCCAAACATCCGTGCCAAAATTGTCGGGGAAGGCGCCAATGGTCCTACGACACCGGAAGCCGACGCCATCTTAT
The DNA here is from genome assembly GCA_021820165.1 of Bacillota bacterium. The sequence continues at coordinate 1,751 of JAKADW010000058.1, read as the reverse complement.
TTGATAAGGGGGTCATGGTTGTCCCGGATGTGCTGGGAAATTCTGGCGGCGTGACCGTCTCCTATTTTGAATGGGTACAAAATCAGAGCCGCTTTTATTGGTCGGAAGATGAGGTCAACCAACGGTTGGAAGAATATATGTCACGGGCAATTTCGGAGATGCACCGCATGCACGAGCGTTTTGGGGTGACGCTCCGAAAGGCGGCTTACCTGGTGGCTACCGATAGGTTGGCACAGGCCATGCGCGTGCGGGGCTGGCTGAAATAAGGGGGATTTGTCCGGATGGAGGAGTACCGTCATTCGTTAAAGAATGCGCGTCAGGGTTGGGAAGATACAGTCTTAGCGCCCTATCAAGCGAAGAGCGGGGAGCGCCAGGCCGATTTTCGCACAGTCTCCGAGGTTCCGGTCGAAAGGCTCTATACCCCGCTCGATGTGTCATCGGAAGACTATTTAGAGACGCTGGGATTTCCCGGTGCATATCCCTATACCCGCGGCGTCTACCCAACGATGTACCGAGGCCGCCTGTGGACCATGCGCCAATATGCCGGATTTGGCACGGCGGAAGAATCCAACCTCCGCTATCGCTACCTGTTGGAGCAAGGGCAAACGGGACTTTCGGTCGCGTTTGATTTGCCCACCCAAATGGGCTACGACTCCGATGATCCCGTGGCCAACGGCGAGGTGGGCAAAGTTGGGGTGGCAATTGACACGTTGAAAGACATGGAGATCCTGCTGGATCAGATCCCGCTCGATCGCGTGTCGGTTTCGATGACCATTAATGCCCCTGCGGCCATATTACTGCTGATGGTGGTCGCGGTTGCGAAAAAACAGGGTGTGGATCCCAAGCGGCTCACTGGCACCATTCAAAACGATGTGCTGAAGGAGTACGCGGCCCGTGGTACGTACATATTTCCACCAAGCCCCTCGATGCGCATTATCACAGATATATTTCGCTGGTGCTCGGCCAACTTGCCTCGGTGGAACACCATTAGCATTTCCGGATACCACATTCGCGAAGCCGGCTCGACGGCAGCCCAGGAGATTGCCTTCACGCTAGCTAACGGCATCGCCTATGTGGACGCGGCCGTCAAGGCGGGATTGGCGGTGGATCAGTTCGGCCCCCGGCTCTCATTTTTCTTTAATGCGCACATGGACTTTTTTGAGGAGATTGCTAAATACCGGGCTGCTCGACGAATTTGGGCCCATATTATGCGAGAACGTTTCGGCGCCCACGATCCGCGGTCCTGGCAATTAAGATTTCATACCCAGACAGCCGGCTCCACGTTGACGGCTCAACAACCCGAAACCAATGTGGTGCGGGTCACCTTGCAAGCGTTGGCAGCCGTATTGGGGGGAACGCAGTCGCTGCATACGAATTCCAAGGACGAAGCCCTGGCCTTGCCGACCGAGGATTCAGCCCGCTTGGCACTGCGGACCCAGCAGGTGATTGGCTATGAAAGCGGGGTGCCAAATACGGTAGACCCCCTTGGCGGCAGGTACTTTGTCGAGGCATTGACCAACCGTCTCGAGGAAGAAGCGACGCAGTATCTCGACAAGATCGAAGAACTTGGGGGTGCGGTCGCAGCCATTGAGACGGGGTATATCCAGCGAGAAATTCAAGATTCGGCCTACCGGTTTCAACAAAAGGTGGAGGCCGGTGAGCAGGTGATTGTGGGCGTGAACCGCTTTCGACTGGACGAAGAGACCCAAGAGCCTCTCCTAAAAATTGATGAGGCGCTCCAAGCCCGGCAA
>JAKADW010000057.1 GCA_021820165.1 Bacillota bacterium | reverse complement strand
GCCATTTGTCGGGGTAGCTAATTTAGCCACCGAAGTGACCCCCTGCAATTTCCACCTAGACCTGGTGGCCCGGGAGGTTAAAAGCGGGGTGCGCGAGGCGGGAGGGACGCCCATTGAATTCCCCGCCATCACAGTTAGCGACGCCATCGCGATGGGGCATCAGGGCATGAAGGGGTCCCTCATCAGCCGCGAAATTATTGCCGATTCGATCGAGGTGGTGACCTTTTCCGAGGGGTTTGACGCTTTGGTGGCAATTGGCGGCTGTGACAAAAACCTTCCCGGTATTTTGATGGCTTCGGTGCGCTTAAACATTCCAACGGTGGTCTTGTATGGCGGCACCATGATGCCCGGCACATTCCGGGGACAGGCCGTGAGTGTCGAAGATGTCTTTGAGGCCGTAGGTGCCCATGCCGCAGGACGGATGAGCCTGGAAGACCTCGATGCCTTAGAGAGGGCCGCGTGCCCAGGACCCGGGACCTGCGGGGGGCTCTTTACGGCCAATACCATGGGAACGTTGGCCGAAGCGTTGGGAATGGCCCGGCTGGGCACCTCTGCGGTGCCGGCGGTTCATCCCAACCGGGCGTCTTTGGCGCGTGAAGTGGGCCGCCAAGTGATGGAGACATTGCGTCTTAATGTTCGGCCAAAGGACATACTCACCCTAAAGGCGATGGAAAACGCGGTGCGAGTAGCCGCCGCGTTGGGCGGGTCAACCAACTCGGTACTGCACCTGATGGCTCTGGCAGGTGAAGCGGGGATTCCGATGACTCTGGAGGATTTTGACCGGATATCCCGCGAAACCCCGCATATCGGTAATCTCAAACCTGGCGGCGAATATCTCATGGCGCACCTTCATGAGGCCGGTGGCGTCCCCTTAATTTTAAGGCGCCTGCTCGACGCGGGGTTGTTGCACGAGGATGTTATGACCGTGACCGGGCGGACGCTCGGGGACGAGGTGAGGACATTTCCTTTGCCGGAGTCTGAGGTGGCCGAGCGCATCGTGTTTCCGGTAGAGAAGCCTATTCACCCGGATGGGGCGTTGGCGATTTTGCGCGGCAATCTCGCGCCTGAGGGGGCCGTCTTAAAGATTACCGATCCCTCGGGTCGGGTGGAGTTCACGGGGACGGCGCGCGTCTTCGACGGGGAGGAGGCCGCCTTCCAAGAGATATCCGATGGACGCATCCAATCGGGAGACGTGGTGGTCATTCGCTACGAGGGCCCGAAGGGCGGCCCCGGCATGCGGGAGATGCTCTCGGTTACGGCGGCCATCATCGGGCAAGGACACGTGTCCGACGTCGCGATGGTGACGGACGGACGTTTTTCTGGGGCGACTCGGGGACCGATGGTTGGGCACGTTTGCCCGGAAGCATGGGTTGGCGGCCCCTTGGCTTTAATCCGTGATGGTGACCGCATCACCATTGACACGGCTGCCCGACAAATCACGGTGGATCTCACCGAGGACGAACTTCAGGTTCGTCGCGCATCCTGGGTGCGGCCGGAGCCGCGCTTTACCCACGGCGCATTCGCCAAGTATCAACGGTTGTTTTCCTCCGCGAGTCGTGGAGCTCGGACCACGTTGATGGAGGACTAGAAAAAATTTTTTCTAAGTGGGGAGGAATTTTCGATTGTTCCGCGAATAACTATCTCCCAATAGCAACCTCGAAGTGTACCTAGGGATCCGCTCCACTGGGAGCAGGACCGAGCGGTACAGACCCGAAAGGGTTACACCGTGGGGATAAAAGACCCGTGGCAAGTTCGTGAAATTTGAACTTGTTGCGGGCCTTTTGCTATAGAATTTTCGCGATGAAGGGGAGCGTCGACGAGTAGAGGGTGCACAAGCGACTTGGGGACGGTGAAAGCCCAAGACTCTCATCGAAGACACCTCGCCCCGGAGCACTCTTTCGAGAACGATCGTGAGGTCGTGGAGGGAGAGGCGGGTCATGCCGTTATCCATGTCGAGCCCCGTCTTCGACGGGGGAAGAAGGGTGGTACCACGTGAAAACGTCCCTTTCCGTTGTGGAAAGGGGTTTTTTATTACCTCAAGGGAGGGAAATCCATGGGATACCGCATCAGGATTCAGATGGCACTGGCAGATGGGGCCGAAGCACGGCTCTGGGCACTGGTCAGCCAACGACGCGCGGACGTATCGCGCGCATCCTTCGAAAAAAACCGGGAGGACCGACACATTTGGGCCACTTTGGAGGTGGAAACCGATCATGGGGGTGCTCAAAAGTTGATGCGGCAGCTCTCCCGGCACCAGGACATTCGCTCCATGACACTGGAGACCCCTGAGTCTTCTCTTGTGATTGGCCAGGGTCCCGTCGACCTCGGGAGTCGACGTATTCGCATTTCTCACATCAAGAAGGAGGCATCAGTATGAAGGCCAAGATATATTACGACCAGGACGCTGATTTAAGGCACATTCAAGCGCGGAAGGTGGCCATCATCGGTTACGGAAGTCAGGGCCACGCCCACGCCTTAAACCTTCGCGAAAGTGGCGTTTCGGTTGTCGTTGGCATCCGGCCCGGAGCTTCCCGCGAACGGGCTAAACGGGACGGCCTGACGGTTATGGACGTGAGCCAAGCCACTCAACACGCGGACGTCATTCAAATCTTGGCCCCCGATCACGTGCAACCGGATCTCTATCGCGATGAAATCCGTCCGTATCTTCGACCCGGCCAGGCTTTGGCCTTTGCTCACGGATTTGCCATCCATTTTGGGGAAATCGTGCCCCCGGACTTTGTCGACGTGTTCATGGTGGCCCCTAAAGCCCCGGGGCATTTGGTCCGCCGCTTGTATCGCGAGGGTCAGGGTACCCCCTGTCTAGTGGCCGTGCATCAAGACGCCAGCGGGGACGCCCGTGCGCTCGCCATGGCGTACGCCCGGGGTATTGGCGGGACTCGGGCGGGAGTGATTGAGACCACCTTTCGTGAGGAGACCGAAAGCGATTTATTCGGGGAGCAGACCGTGCTCTGCGGTGGAGTTAGCGCGCTCATTCAATCCGGCTTTGAAACGCTGGTGGAGGCGGGGTACCAGCCAGAGATCGCATATTTCGAGACCTTGCACGAGATGAAGTTGATTGTTGACCTCATGTACGAGGGCGGACTAGGCGCCATGTGGTATTCGGTGTCCGATACGGCCGAGTACGGAGGGTTGACGGTGGGCCCAAGCCTCGTTGACGACCAAGTGCGGGAGAAAATGCGGCAGGTGTTGCACCGTATTCAGCAGGGAACCTTTGCCCGCGCGTGGATGGCGGAGAACCGGGAAGGGCGCCCGGAGTTCAACGTTCTCCGAGAGCGCGCGCGTCAGCATCCGGTAGAAGCGGTAGGGCGCGACTTGCGACAGATGATGTCGTGGCTTAGGCCTTCAGTGGAAGCTGAGGCCGAAGAGGAGGTGCGGTAATTCATGGATAACGAGCGGGTATGGATTTTGGACACGACGCTCCGGGACGGAGAACAATCGCCGGGCGTTGCGCTCACGGTGCAGGAGAAGGTCAGTATTGCCCATCAGTTGCAAAAGCTTTCGGTAGACATCATTGAGGCGGGTTTTCCGATTTCCTCGAAAGGCGACTTTGATGCGGTCCACCAAATCGCGGCCGAGATTGAGTCCTGTAGCGTTGCGGCCCTGGCCCGTTGCGAGGAGCAGGACGTCGACGCGGCACTTAAGGCGTTGGAGCCGGCGCGCTCGGCCCGTGTTCACGTCTTCATCGCTACGTCTGCGGTGCACATGAAGGCCAAGCTGAATCTTACGCCCAATGAGGTTCTTAAGCGCGTAGAGGCGTCGGTCGAGAAGGCTCGTCGTCACTGCAACGATGTGGAGTTCTCCGCCGAGGATGCGACCCGCTCGGATCCTGAGTTTCTGGTCGACGTGGCCATGGCCGCCTATGAAGGCGGCGCTCGCACCTTGAATTTTCCCGACACTGTGGGCTACGCGATGAGCGATGAGTATGGTGCGCTCATTGGCTTTCTGCGCGAGGCGTTGCCTTCGGATGCGGTGATTTCCGTCCATTGCCACGATGACATGGGGCTCGCGGTGGCGAACAGCTTGGCAGGCGTCAAAGCCGGCGCTCGCCAGGTGGAGGTCGCCATTAACGGCATCGGTGAACGGGCGGGTAATGCCGCGCTGGAAGAGGTCGCCGTGGCTCTGTTCGCGCGCGCCGACCATTGGCGACTTTCGCATGGGTTGATGCTTTCTGAAATCTATCGCACCAGTCAATTGGTCAGTCAATGCACAGGGATGTTGGTGCAAGCCAACAAGGCTATCGTAGGGGACAACGCCTTTCGCCACGAATCCGGCATCCATCAAGACGGCATGTTGAAGGATCCCAAAACTTACGAGTTTCTGGACGCCGGTGCTCTCGGGCAGGGAAGCCGGTTAATCTTGGGCAAGCACTCCGGCCGCCACGCACTCCGGAATCGCTTGGAGCGCATGGGCATTTCCTATACGGCCGACGACATTCACATCATGCAGCGCCGCATTAAGACCCTGGCTGAGGAGAAACAGGCCATCAATGACGGGGAGCTCATGGCCTTGTGGCACGAAATGAAAGCCTCGGCAGGTGAGCCCCATGGCGCATAAAGTTGCCGTGTTGCCGGGAGATGGCATTGGGCCCGAAGTGACGGCCGCCGCCGAAGCCGTCCTCATGCGGACGGGGGAACTATTCGGGCTACCGATCGAAACTGAACGGGGGGTCATTGGCGGAGACGCCATCGAGGCGACTGGCCATCCTTTTCCGGCAGACACCGAGCGGTTGGTTCATGAGGTCGACGCCGTTCTTTTAGGCGCGGTGGGGGGACCCCGTTGGGTGGCAAGTCCGGTGACCCCTGAACAGGGGTTGCTCTTGATGCGAGAGTCATTGGGTCTTTTCGCGAACCTACGCCCCTTCGAGGTGCTGCCGGGTTTGGAGTCGGCATCGCCGCTTAAGCATCCTCCGACCCGCGGGATTATCGTCCGAGAACTTCTAGGCGGCCTGTATTACGGCACCCCTCGGGGAAGAAACCTACGGGCCGATCGGGTGCTGGAGGCGATGGACACGTCTCGGTACGCCGTGTTCGAAATCGAACGCCTTGCCCGGATTGGCTTTCAGTTGGCGGAGCGCGAAGGCGTGCCGTTGGTCTCCGTGGATAAAGCCAATGTGTTGGAAACATCCAAACTCTGGCGCGAGACGGTCAACCGTGTGCACGAACATTACCCCCGTGTGCCGCTATTGCACCGATATGTCGATGCCGCGGCGGCGGAGATGGTGACCGCACCCGATACGTATCGGGTGGTGATTGCGGAGAACTTATTTGGCGACATTCTAAGCGATCTGGCCGGCGGATTGGTGGGAAGCCTGGGGGTGATGGCATCGGCGACGGTGCGGCAGTTCGAACCCGGACCCGGTCTCTATGAGCCTATCCATGGCTCAGCGCCGGACATCGCCGGGCGAGGCATCAGCAACCCCCTGGGATCTATCGGCTCGGTGGCCATGATGATGGAATGGACGTTCGGGGAGCCCAAGGCGGCAGCGGCCATTCGTCGAGCGATTCGGCTTGCCCTGGGGGACGGTATCCGCACCCCCGACCTCGGCGGCACAGAAGGAACGCAGCAAGTCACGGAGGCAGTACTATCCCATCTGGAGAACATATAACGAGGAGGCCGATGCAATGACCGGTGCAGAGCGCGTGTGGCATACACTTCATAAATTAGGAAGCCGGGCAGTGTTCGGCGTTCCAGGAGGCGCGGTTCTCCCTTTGGTGGATGCGCTTTACGAGAGGTCCGACATGCCGTTTGTGGTGACGCGACATGAGTCGGCCGCCATTCATGCGGCGGACGGCTTTGCTCGGGCGAGCGGGCAACCGGGCGTGGCACTGGTTACCTCGGGCCCGGGGGGCACTAATGCCATGACTGGATTGATGACAGCCATGACGGATTCTACCCCCATTGTCGTGTTGGTGGGTCAGGTGGCCACGGGTCTCATTGGAACGGATGCTTTTCAGGAGGCCGATATCTTCACCATGGCACTCCCGGTGGTCAAGCATAGCTGGAAGATATCCCATGCCGATGAAGTCGAGTCGGTGATTCGGGCGGCATATCGACTCGCCACTAGTGGGCGGCCGGGTCCCGTCTTGGTCGAACTTCCGAAAGACGTACAAATGGGCGAGGAATCGGGAGCGGCCAGGACTTACGAAATGCCGGAGTCCCCCCCGTGGCGCATGTCGGCCCTCGATGCGGCTCGATTGACCGCCTATGCGCGCCGGGCTAAGCGTCCGGTGTTGTATGTGGGAGGCGGCGTGGTTCAAAGCAACACGGCTCCCTTGGTGAAGGAGTTGGCCGAGGCCTTACATGCGCCGGTGACAACTACCTTGATGGGCTTGGGGGCATTTCCGGCCGACCATCCCTTGTCTTTGGGCATGTTGGGCATGCACGGAACCTATGCAGCCAACCATGCCATCCAGGAGGCGGACTTGATTATCGCCCTTGGGGTCCGCTTCGACGATCGGGTGACAGGCCGCTTGGACCAATTTGCGCCCCGAGCACATATCGTTCATGTCGAAGTGGACCGCACTGAGCGTAACAAAATCGTGACCCCGGACCTCACTTTCGCGGGAGATTTGCGGGATGTGCTGCCAGCGCTCGTGCGGACCATTCCCCGAGGCCGCCGTGACGAATGGATGGAGACCATTCGTGCCTGGCAAGAAGAACACCCGCTGATCGTCCCGTCGGCGCCTGATGGGCATGTGTCTACCCCGGCCACGCTTCAGATCTTGGCTGGACGGCTGAGCGGCCACGATGTGGTGGTGACCGATGTGGGGCAACATCAGATGTGGGCGGCCCTCTTTGTGCCGCGTACAAAGCCTCGGACTTTCCTTACCTCGGGAGGAGCCGGCACAATGGGTTATGGGTTGCCGGCCGCCATTGGTGCGAGTCTCCATCGTGAGCGCGGCCGCGTGATCTTAGTGACGGGCGACGGCAGTTTTCAAATGAATCTCCAAGAACTGGCGACCGTGGCGCAATACCGTATCCCCGTGGCCATCGTGGTGATGAACAATCAAGGGCATGGCATGGTACGGCAATGGCAAGACCTGTTTCATGGCCAACGTCGGCACGGGGTGACGCTCTCCAACCCCGATTTCGTGGATTTGGCTCGCGTCTATGGAATTCCCGGCATGACAGTCGCTTCCTTGGAGGCCTTCGCTCAGGCGCTAGAGACATGGGATGTTACCAGTGGCCCCATGTTGGTAGAAGTGGCGGTCGATCCCAACGAAATGGTCTTTCCTATGGTGCCGAGCGGGAAGAGTTTGTCGGAGGTTATCGAGGGTTGATATCCCGATGCCCCCTATTACACTACTAGAGGATGTGCATGAGATGGGACGCATGTTGTACTACAACGGAGCGATCATGCCGGAGGAGGAGGTTCGGATTTCTCCTTTGGATCACGGGTTCCTCTATGGCGACGGAATCTTTGAAGGAATTCGCGCCTATGCTGGCCGGATCTTCCGGCTAGAGGACCACTTGGATCGTCTGTACCAGTCGGCCAAGAGTTTGCTACTCACGATTCGGGAAACCCAGAGTGAGATGACGGAGGCCCTGAAAGCCACGGTGGCTGCCAACCAGCTCCAAGATGCCTACATTCGCTTGGTGGTGTCTCGCGGGCCGGGCGATCTGGGGCTAGACCCTCGCCAATGCCCAGAACCCACCGTGATCATTATCGCCGACCGTATCCAACTATTTCCGGAGGCCTTCTATGAGTCCGGCTTAGCTCTGGCTACGGCAGCCAGTCGTCGCCCGTCTGGCGATGTTCTCAATCCGCAAATTAAGTCACTCAACTATCTCAACAGCGTGTTGGCAAAGATTGAGGCGGCTCAGCGTGGGGTTCCGGAGATGGTGCTCCTGAACCAACTCGGTCACGTGGTGGAAGGTACGGGCGACAACGTGTTCATTGTCCGACGTGGGACGATTGTCACGCCTCCCCGTTCTGCGGGTATTTTGCCAGGAATTACCCGCGCTGTTGTGATGGAGCTGGCAGAGGGTCTGGGGATTCGGGTATCGGAGGAAAATTTCACCGTCCACGAGCTTTATAATGCGGAGGAGTGTTTCCTCACGGGGACGGCTGCGGAGATTATTGCGGCGGTCAGTTGCGATGGGCGGATGATTGGTGACGGAACCCCAGGTCCCATCACCCGAGCACTTCGGACGCATTTTATGGAGTATGCGGCGACCCACGGAACGGCCGTATACCCGGGCGTCTCCGTCATTTAAAGGAACGAGGACCCCCTGAGTAGGTACGCACGCGTGGCAACAGAGCTCGGGATCCGCCCAACGTCCGGGTAACCAAAGGCCAGCGGTCGGGTACTGGGCCCCGATGGGTGGGAACAATGACGGTAATGGCAGCTGGCAGCACCCGACAGGTCAAAGGTGGGGTGTGCCAGATCTCGCCGTCAATATTAACCGGCAAGGAAGGGGTCGTCTCCACGGCAACCTCGGTAAGGGCCATGTAATGGGCTTCCCGGTCGGTCAGCAAGCGGCCTGCCAACAATTTGGTGCCGAGTCGGGCAATGGAAAAGAGTGAGGGCCCGCCTAAACGAAAGACCTCCAACAGGCCGTCCTGGCCTGAAGAAACGGGCGTGGCGCTAATGCCAGCAGCAATCGTGCGTCCGTTCACAACCACCAGTTGGCGCGTCAAGAAGCTATCCTGACCTTCGGGCCAGGAGAGTGTGACCTGGAGCGTGGGAGTCCGCGACAAGGCACGGCGAAACTCGACGATCCAAGCGAAATAGCCGAAGCGGTCTTTAGATTCACGCGTTAATAGTTCTACGAGTTGCTCGCTGAAGCCCATGGTCAGGCTATTGAGAAATACACGCCGGATCCCATCTTTATCGGCTATCCCCACGTCGTAACGGGCGACATTTCCTTCGGCCAATAGGTAGCACAGAGCCTGCCATCCCGATGGCAGACCCAATCCGTGAGAAAAGGTGTTTCCCGTGCCCAGAGGCAGCACCCCTAAGATCCCATCGCTACCCACCAATGCATCGGCTGCGGCGGACAGGGTTCCGTCGCCGCCCCCAATAATAAAGCGACGAATGCCTTGATCCAGCCCGCGTCGTATTCGGTTGGCTTGGTCCTCGGCTGAGTCGGTAAGCGCCTGGTCGACCAAATTTAACCGTTTTGCCAAGTCCGAGGCAATGTGCTCAAAGGTTTGGGACCCCCGGCGGGATCTGGGGTTGACCAAGAGCAACGTTGGCAAGTCGGGTGTCACAGAGTCCAGATGCGTGTTCCTGTCCTTTCCTAGCGCTTCCTCTAGTGTAACCTAGAATTATTAACGCAAGCTGGAACTGACCC
>JAKADW010000056.1 GCA_021820165.1 Bacillota bacterium | reverse complement strand
CGGCCGGAGGCATCCTCTGGAGGGGCCACCGTATCGGGCGGTAGACTGGAGCCGCGAGCGAGACGACGCATCACGTGTTCCTAAAATAATCCAGGACCCTGACAATTTCATCCATTGCCGTGAAACGGGTTGACAATTCGTGCGTTCCGGTGCCTTGTCCACTCATTGGGGGTTGAACCGGCAATCACCCCAATTTGCAGATGGATCGCGTCCCCGCGATCCGCCAGCATGGCGTTTCGGACGGCGGCCGCCTGGAATGCCTGAAGAAACGGACGGTAGTAGGTCCACAGCGTGTGGCGTTCCAATAATGTCTGCGCACTATAGGGGTGTTCTCCGCTCCCAATCGCTTGGGCCAGATGGGTGAGATGACTGGGCAAATCCGCCACTGCGATGACGGTTGGCTTGCCAAACAATTGCTCCATAGTACGTTTAGGAGCCTCATTGCCCGACCATTGATGAAAACGGGCCAGCACACTGTACAGCAATTCATCGGGATAGGGGTCAGGAAACCACCGTACCATGGAGAAACCTCCAGATCATGTTATCTGGAGGTTTCCCATAATATTCCATCCGTAATCCCGCACTTAGTCCGTGGGCAGATCTCCGTCCACGTGCGCCAAAAAACCTTGTCGGTCGAGGTAATCCACGATGTCGTCGTCGCTTATGTCGGTCGGCAACAAAGGGGTGTCGACCGTCTTTTGCGCTAAGGGCTTGGGTTTGCCACGGGATGAGCTGCGCTTTTTTGCAGGCGCTGGTTCGGATGGCGGCGCATCACGGGATTCACTCGCCGATTCCTGGGGTGGGCGACCTTCCTGGTCGGTCGGCGGTAACCCTTTCGAGTTTTCCTCTGGGCTATGCCCACGCAAGAGGTAGTGCGTCAGAGGAAAGTCCTGAGACGCCGCGTCTTCGAGACTCTCGAGTGTAATCGTCTCGTCGTCCTGCCCGATCAAATAAATCTGGGCAGCCATGAAAATTTTACGGGCCAAATCCGGCAGTCCCCCTGATAGGACATAGAGTAAGTCCTTATGCTCGTCGTTCAAGGGGGTGGTGGGTCGAGTCCACTGGTGGTCCCATAGACTGGCCATCCACAAATTCCACTCCTGTGTGTTCATGGGCAGCCACCGCTTCACCCCGTTGCCCTCCGCGCGTCTGGCGGCAGCGAAGGTCCGCCCCGTCCGCGCACGCGCCTCCTGTTTTTGAGGATCACCCAAGGCGGGGCCAAACTCACCGATCAATATCTGCTCCAGGGCCGGTTCGCCGATCAAAACGACGGGGACCCCCGCTTTGTTTACTAGTTGCACCAGATAGCGTAAGAGTTTCGTAGCCTCATTATCTTTCGCCAACTCGAGATTCTCGGCATCATCGATCACTAAGACGCCGAGCGCATGCAATTTCGCCAATTGCGCGACTTTGCCCAACAGTTCATCCTTGCTAGCCCGTCGGTGCCACTTGTAGTAGGGTATCCCCAGCACCTCTTCCATGTCTTGGAGGATGGTCAGCAACCCCGCCTTCAACGATCCATCCGCCGGGACCTCTACATGGAGCCAGACCAATTGTTGAAAGACGAACGGACGACCGTCGTACCAGGTATGTTGGATCACCTGCGGATAAAGTTTTAAGACGTTTTCGAACGACGTCGTCTTGCCCACCCCACTATGTCCAATCACCAAGAATCCTCGAGCGGTGCTGCGAAATCGCCCCACTGGTGTCCAAATCGGTTTACCATCCAGCGCGAGATTCTCCACATACGCTGCGGTCAGCGGATTCCGTCCGACGTATCCCTGGCGAATCGTCCGACTCAGGGTCCGGTAAAGATCGAGGTGCCGGGGCAGAGGACTCCACCACGTCTCCATGGCCTCGGCATCCTCCTTCCGCTCATCCGCCGTGAGCCCGTCGGTAGGGGTTGCCGTGACTTCACAGGTCAGCCGGTCGTCCAGCTCGAAATCGCCTTCATGCGCCAGACTTGGGAACGCTTCAATTAAGGCATTGCCCCGATAGCGATCTAAACGCGGATCTCGATAGGTGGCCTCCACGGACGCTCCCCGATGTTTGTGGTGTTCCCGGCTATTGGCCATGCGTGTCCTCCTTGCGTTCCTGACGATGGCGGGCTAAAGCCTCCCAATCCGCGGCCGGTGCCATCCGGCCCGGCCCCGCTTTGGCGGGAATATTCGGCTGTGACACGGATGGCGGCCGTGACACACGGCCCCGCCGCTCCTGTTCCCGATTGGCGCGCATATTCGCCACTCGGCTCTTGAGCGACGTACCGGCGGTAGCCCGCCGGGTCTCCTTACGCGCCTTCCGGGCAATATACTCGTTGACCTGATCGGTCGCGACCGCCCGTTCCAATTGGGCTCGCTTCGCCGTGCGTCGGAGCTCGCGGAGCGCCTTTTGGCGCTTCTCCACCTCGTTCCAGGTCCATCCGCGATACATTTCCGCAAATCGCCCCTTGAGATCTGCGCGGATAAAGTGCCCATGCTCCGTCACCACGAAGACCCGGTCCACGAGATCCGGCTCATACGCGACCTCGACGTTCCATGTCCCTTCTACCCCAGCCTTGGCGGCCCATTCCTCCTGTATCTTTCCGTCCAGCGCATAAATCAGCCCGCTCACTTCTACCCCTTTTCGGGTGACCAGCCCGTCTCGGCGCGGCAGAACACCGCGTTGAGCCACTTCTATGACCGGCACTTGCAGGTCAACCGGACGATTGTGTAGCCCCCAAATCCACAGCTCCAGGGGAATGGGCTTAACCTGGTCGCGAATCATGTCGGGGTAATCGATGGGGTAGTGGTCCATCCACTGGCGATTGTGGTCGCGGACCACCCCGATGAAGATACGCGTCAGTTCATCCAACGTCAGCGCCGCGTCCCGTCGGGGGTCGGGATCGCCCCGTTCCCGGTCTTTGCGCACATGCCCCGGCAAACTCGGAATAGCCCCGTTCTCGACTGCGTGAAAGGTCGACTCAATCAGCCCCTTAAGCTCGGGCCGGCCCGACGGTTTGTTGTCTACCTCCACGCCCAATTCCGGGAGCACGGTCGCCGCTAAGCACCCGAGGCCAGTGATGGGCTGGCCACTCCCCAGGTTCCAGTACGACGCCATAGCGCAAGCACCATGCCGCTTTGTCGTCGAGGGTCACCAACAACGCCCGACCCATTCCCACCCAACTCGGCCCCTCCTCGAGGCCGATGTAGATACCGGTATACAAGTGGCTGAACACGTCAGCCACATGGTAGACGACCGGCCTCCCAAGCACAAGGGATCGGTCCTTGGCGCTCACGACGTAGAAATTGGCCTGCGTGGCATCGATTTCAAATTCGGTTCCCGGCCCCAGAACCTCTTGGTAGGCCGTTCCGGCCAAGGGGCGGTTATGCTTGTTGTAAAATGCCATTCCCCGCCGTTTCTTCTGGGTCTCCGCAGCATTCGCCTTCTTCGCCCAATAGTAGAACTGATTGTAGGTGGGAATCGCGCCATAGTCAGGCAATTTCAGCGGAATGCCGTCACGTACTTCAACCCGCACGTGGAAGTACACCCAACACATGCGGACATAGGTTGCGACCAGCGATAGGCCGCCCTTCTTGCGGTACCATCGGGCCAAGGACAGATCGATTAGACGACGCACGTCGTCGTTCACATTGATGCCGCCAGAGCTGGGGGCTCCGCGCTTGTGCTTCCCAGCTCGATGAATTGCACCCAGTCCTCCGCCTGCCCGATGGTAGTCGGGCAACAAGGCGTCGAGCACGCAGCCCCGTTGCCAAAATCGTCTTATCCAGCGAATGACCGTACTCGGGGACGTTCCCGCCTCTTGGGCAGCACCGTGGATCCGTGTCCCCCGCCCTTTTGACCAATAGATGGCTGGCTCGTCCTTGACCAGCACGCGGATGGCGTGATAGGCTCGGTCCCTAACCGCCACCTGCTTCTTGGTCTTTGGCCGATTGCTGACATGCCCCCAAGGATCAGGAATGATGCGTGCCGTCTCGGTCGCGAGCGCTTCTTCCATCATGCTTATGGGCACATCCTCGGGCCATGCCTTCACTTTATCCACGTCGATCCAAATCAGGGTGGTTCGATCCCGCCACAAGACCCGGTATCGGTTCCGCTCATCATCCGCAGTCCCCCACTCAATGACTAAATTGCGTATAATGGCCTCGCTCATGGGCCGTCCTCCATTCTGTTACGGTAATTCGGATGGGCAACCACGGCTTGATGGGTTGCATGAAATCCGTAGTCCACTGACCGACCGCCAAGCAATGTCGGGCTACCCAGAACGCCGTCCCAGGTGTCAATTTTTCTTGTCTATCGGTCTCGCGTGCGGTCTCCCCCAAGGTGTAACCGTGCTGAAGGAGTGGCACCATCACGCTGGCGATCGCGTGAACCTGATCCGCCGCCAGATGGAAGCCCCCTGGCAACTTCCTGCACGGAAAAATCAGACTCATATTGTGGCCCAAGGTTGGCGGAATGGTCTGCTCGGTCACAATCTCCCAGGAGATCCCCCGCTCAGCATAGTAGGTGTGCTCAATCGCAAACTTCTCACGCACCCGCCGCTTCCTCAGTTGCGATGTCGGCTTCACCGTCCGGGCTATATCCTCCGTAGTTCCGTCAGTTCGGCGGATCGTCACCATAAAGTCAGTGGTCATAACCACAGGATCGTGCCGGCGATTGTGGGGGTGGGCGATGCCCAAGCGGTCGGCAATGTCCTGCGTTTCATTCAGCCATTGCAACGGATAGTGCTCACGAATATCCACCACGGTAGGTTGGGCCTCGAGCCAATAGAAGTAGGCGCGCTCCAGTTTAGAGTGGAAGTGATGGATGCGGCCTACCGTGGTGCCCCAAACCCGTGTAGATTCGCCGATGGATGGCTTTACGGAACCGGCCCACAACCACGGCTTATACGCAATGCCGCGACCTTGACCGTAACCGGCCCGGATCTTCCCTGTAATTACGGCGTCACTCATCGCCATCATCTCGCTGTCGTGCGGGTGAACTCCAAGTGCTCAACTGAACCGGTCTTCCAAAAATCCGCGTCAATTCGATTTGAACGGCTGGCGATTGTGCCACCTTCGTCGGAAAACGCCCTAATGAGGAAGGGGTAACATTCCTCCCCACGGCTCGAATTACGGATTCGCGCCAGCGGAGTCGGCGTACCGCAAAGTCTTCAGCACTCTCGCAGAACCGGGACACGGCCTCAGCGGTTCGAGGTAACTTTCGGAGATACACCTCCTCAAACCGACTGCGAAGCATTCGCCAAATGCGGGCCTCTGTGATGCGCTGAGGACGCCCCGCTTCCTGTCGCATATTTCCCACCAATTGCGCTACGGTGCTAGAGACGCGTCGGTCGACCGCCTGCCACTTCGGGTCACTGGCGTAGCGATCACGGAAAGAGAGTGCAGGGCGCCCCTTCAGGGCGAATGTTCTGTTGGCGCGATCGGGCAGGTCCAGCAGCGCCGCACGCTTTCTCACTTGGAAAACCGACCAACCAAATTCCTCGGCGATTGCGGTTATCGACATCGCATCATCAGCCCAATATTGACGCAGGAGCGGGGCCCATGTCGATGACCCTTGATGCAGTCTATCGTGGCGAGACCATAACCCGAGGCGGATCTTAGTCCGCTCTATCGTGACATCGCTAATGTGGAGCCGGCGTTGAATCTCACTCCGGGAAACGCCATCATTCCATAAATGGCGGAACTCCTGATCCCAACGCTCTCCGTAGCTCACGACGAGTGGTTTCTGCTTACGCCGCTTCGCGCTAGACTCGTCTTCCAGAAAATAGCGATAGGCGTATCCACATGCACAGCGGAACGTCCCCACGGTGCGGGGAACGCTCCTCGTTCGGCGATACGCGAGTTCGACTGTTGGAATCGTGAGTGCGCCAAAATGCTCGACCGAACGATTTTGACAAGGCCACGGTCCGCTGCCGAACGGGTGTTGAGCTGCCTCAGCCAACGCAAAATAATCAGCCATGGTATAGTCCAGAGCGTGGATTAGAACCGCGTGCCAGATGGGCGGCGACATATGGCACCTTTGCCAAAACCATCCACGGCCGTGGCTTACCGCTTGGTCAAAGTGAAGCTCCTGCAGAACAGATTCGGAAAAACGCTCCCACACCCGTTCACGCAATTGGGAAGCGACCAAGCCGCGCCGAAGCAACGCTTCGCGGTAGAGAAACCGAACGTCAACACCGTTCTGGTTGGGGTTTTCCAAGAGCCATTCCATGGATTCGGTCAGGGCCGAATGGGCACGTCCAAGAGCGCCGCCCCCCACCCTGCGGGGCGACAAGCGCGGTTCCATGACCAAATCCGGCATGAGATATCGACGCGAACTCCGTAACTCGCCGGTCGATTCCTCAAGGTAGACACCATGTTTTCCGCAGATCTTCAGGCCCGGAACCTGGTGAACACGATGCCAATACGTCTCCCCATACTGCCTTTGGTCATCGTCTGCGCAACACGGGCACCAGCGTAGGCTTCCCCCGTAAGCGATTGGTGGCAGGCCATAGGGCATCGCGAGCCGTGCCGCGGTTTTGGATCCATCGGTCAGAGCATTCTTCAAGGTTTTTTCATCAACCGGCGTGAACACCACCCATAGGGGCAACAGGGTATGGTTTTGAACCCAAAAGTCAGGGTCATTGTAAGGAGTCGTTAATTTGTTGGCCATGTTCCCCACCTTGCGGGTCCACGTTGGATGAACCTCACTCTTGCGCGTGTCAAATAACCACCCATTAAATTCCCTGGCCGTGGGTCTTCCTACACGATCTCTCCACCGAGCCAGAAATGAATACAGGAGTTCATCCGGATAAGGGTGCGGCATATGCCGGATCCGCCAATCGCTCACATTCGAGCCCCCTCCCTCGGACCATTGTGGGATATTCCGTTTGAAGTCAAACAGTGCCCACTGACTTGCGGTTCACCGACCAGTCCGCGACAGCCTCTCACGTCTCCGCGGTACCACAGATGCCGTTATCTCCTATCACCGCACGTTCCAAAAGCACCACCCAAATATTTCCTGTCACCATCATTCAAATCCATTTATTGCCATTTGTCAACTCTTGTGTTAAACTAGAGCACAACTATATAACATTGGCAATAACAAGGTTGCTGTGTCTGGAATGGGGGGTGAACTTGAGACAATGGACCTCTATCGCGTCGTCGGGAAAAATTTGCGCGCGGCCCGAGAAGCGGCGCATCTTACGCAGAGCGAGCTGAGTCGGAGAGTCACCCTGGGCACGTCGCAACCCAGCCGGTTCACCGCCACGATGCTCTCGTATTACGAAACAGGTGCCCGTCGTCCCCGGCTCGACGACCTGGTAGTACTAGCAGAAGCGCTAAACGTCTCAGTGACTTATCTCCTGACAGGCACCGCGCTAGGATTCGCCGGCTCCGCGAGCGAAGCGGCACTGTCCCAAGCGATGGCTGTGCTGCACCCAGCGGCCCAGCAATCCATCCGGAGTTTCGTACAACACGCGGAGGCGTTGGCCCCCGTCGCTGCTATGCTCGACGCTCATCCCCGCCTGTCGGCGCTCGAAGTATTGAAGCGCTTAAAACTGACGTCTCTGCCGATCGATTTGGCTGTCATCGCGCGTGGCTTGGGCCTTCACGTTGTCCCGTTTCCATTCGACGATGCAGTCAGCGGCCTGTTGATCGTGAACGGCGTCCGGCGCACGATCGGCGTCAATACGTCTACCGGCTCATCCCAACAGCGCCAGATCATCGCGCATGAAATCGGCCATTTCGTCAAGGGCCACGAGGTAGTAATAGACCTCACTCCTGAACCGGGTGTCGAAGAACATACAGCGAGTCCCCAACGTGAGCAATTGGCCGCCCGGTTTGCTGCAGAACTTCTCATGCCAGACGCCTGGCTGGAGCAAGACCGCCACTCCGTGGGGCTTGAGATATACCATCTCGCAGACCGGTATCACGTAAGCCCACACGTTATGTGGCGCCGGCTCATTGATTTAGGGTGGATCCGGACGTAGCCCCTCTCACGTCCGGAACCTGCTGCGACTACTCCCTGAACGGGACTGGAGATGCATGACATCCCCACGGTCCGAGAGATTAGCGTTGATGAAATCCATTACGATCGGAACCACGGCTTCGTGTCCTCCCGGTGGATGGGGAACAAGACTGTTGAGTCGTAAGGCGACTACACGGCTTACGATTGGTTAAAATAAGGTGAGTCACGTCGCAAGCGCTTACCCTTGAAGAAATCCGACAAGACGAAGCAGCGTAAAGTGAGCGCTGCTTCGCACAACGTGACCAAGGTCCGGGCCGTCTAAAATAGGTTCACTCTCCATGGGGATACTGTTACGAGTCTAGCCGACCCACACCCTGGGTGAATCCTTGTAACCGCGTTTCGAAACACAGTAACATTCCTTCAACGAGCACAGAGCCGACTCACCATTGATGCGGCCCGTACCTCCCGCGATTTAACTCTCCTCGAACTCGTGACTTTCGAATTTTAACGTTCTCGCATTCTCAGTGACGGCCCTACGAATTTCCTCGGAGAATCCATTGTCGCTTCGTGCACTTATTTCGATAACGATATTCATCTCCGCATCGGCGCGACCAAGTGGTGCCACTATCGCATCAGCAACGTCACCAATATCGCGAAGCATGCGAAGAGGATCCACCGAAACACGACCGTAGAATCGCCTCGGTAACGCAGGGCTAGGCGGTTGGGCAGCTGAGCCGTGTTCATCATTCGGGCGAAAGCCATTCAGTGTGCTCGTACCAGGGTCTTTGGTCGTCGAACCGCCCCTATGTTGCTCCGCGTCAATTTGCCGCCCTGCGACCTCCGGCTTCACCAAAACTGAATCGCCATCAAGAACCACACTCGGGTGGGAACCGGCAACGAGTCCAATGTAACGGTCTGACTGTTCGTCGTATGCCGACGCGTAGGCGAACGTGTCTGGACTCCAAGTCAGGAGGGCAACGCCCTGGCGAACCGCGTCGAGGAGCACGTCGGACGATCGGACCCGTGGAAGGTACAGATACTGGCTATAGTCGCTCCAAAGTTGCCGTAGTCCCACATGATTCCCTCGCCAAAGAGGGATGCGGTCTAGATCCATTCGTAGCCGGGCACCTGAATACTCGGTGATAAGGGCCTCCTCGGCGTGGAGCCTCTTCGCTACCCGCACGGCGAGGGGCTCGGGACCCGTAACGCGTGTCTGTGCCCACGTGACACCTTGATCCGTGGGAGCCTGCGACGGTGTTAATGCCCACACGAACGTCTCATTCACGCGCTGATCCACTACCTCGTTAGACTGGCCGCGCTTTGTCTCAGCCTGTCGGCTCTGAAAAACATCTAGGTTAAGGGTCTCCCTATCAGCCTCAATGGATTGCCATGCGAGAAACTCACGTACGGCAATATACAGCTCTTCAAGGCGAGCCTCATCCGCAGCAAGGAAGAGGAGCATATTGCGGTGAACGCGGGTGCCACCCGCCCGATGATCGAGGAACAGTTGAGCAGCTCTTAGTGCAGGGCTCGTCGCAGCCTTGGCCGCATGTGGATACTCCGGGCCAAGAACCACGAGTC
>JAKADW010000055.1 GCA_021820165.1 Bacillota bacterium | reverse complement strand
CGGTGAACGGCCAGCCCTAAATTCCCTACTTCAGGCGGGCGACTGAAGCGGTATCCCACCTAGTTTACGTGACCGAAATGAGGGTAGGCGCTGAGTCCGGTCACGTTAGCTGAATTAAGCAGCTAAAGCGTATTCGAAAGAATCGTTAGATTCGTTGGCAGTTAATTGTTTCCTGCGGTTTAACGAGTCACAGAGCTCGGCTCGCTGTCTGGCACCCCGTTCATCTCCGTCGAATCTAGTTCGCCCCCAAATTACCGAGTGCGTTCCTTCATCACCCGATCAATGTGGCGCATCGCTTCACGTTCTTGAATGGTGTGCCGTTTGTCGTACTGCTTCTTGCCTCTGGCAATAGCTAATAATAACTTAGCGCGACCGTGTTTGTCAAAGTACAGTTTAAGTGGCACCAGCGTCATGCCGTCTTGCTTAATCTTAGCCCCGAGCTCTCGGATTTCTTTTTTATGCAGTAAGAGTTTCCGGTCGCGATAGGGGTCGTGATTCCAGCGGTTGCCTTTCTCATAAGGGGCCACATGGCAGTTGATTAAATAGACTTCGCCATTGACCACCCGGGCAAAACTATCGCGAAGATTGACCCGGCCAAGACGCATGGACTTGACCTCGGTTCCCGTGAGGGCAATCCCCGCCTCTACTACCTCATCAACGAAATAGTCATGCCGAGCCTTGCGATTCTCAGCAATCGGCTTCTCCTCGCGCGCCATCTCACTCCCCCACTTCGTCCGCCATTCTCGCACGCTTTTGCCAAAATATCAACGCGCGCATCTTCTAAACCGTCCCTTCGGTACATATCCCGATAAGGAGGTGAGTGCGATGCGCGTCATATGGTGGAGAATCACTCGTCCCGATACGACCGAGGGTCCCCCAGAGCTCAGGGGCGAAACCCTGAATATCCATTTACCCGAGGACTGGTCACCGATTCAGGCACTGTCCAACGGGGAGACCACGATTGATCAGAACTGGCTTAATCGGCTCTTGAAATGGAGCGATGGTCCCGAGCCGCCGTCATGACAGGCCGAACCGAAACACGGTCCCCATCCGGCAACTGCACCTGGGTCGACTGATACCCTGAAGGGATGAGCGCCTGCCACCGGCTACCACTCTTTTCGATCACCAGCGCTGGACGAGCGCCCTGACCTAAAACCACCAAGTCCCGTCCTACTTGGGCCGTCCACCAGTGGCCGGCGGCGTGCTCGACGCGGTGCCAGACCACGGTCAGGTTTCGCTCAAACGGACCGCGCCGCCGCCGCCACAACGGCGCTTCCCGCCGTCCCACCAAATATACGCGATGGGGGCCAAACGCGAGCGCCAAGGTCAACGACCCGGGCGCGTACATATTGCGGACCGTCATTCCCATAAATCATCACCTAACAGTATAACGCCAGCATTGGAAGAAGGTTACCGGCGGCGACGGCGTCCTCGGTTTTTAGCAGGGGATTCCGCCGGCGGCTTGAGCGTCAGGTCAATGCGCCTTAACGGCACGTCGACGGCAGCCACCACCACATCCACCTCCTGCCCCAGTTGAAACACTCGGCCCGTTCGCTCCCCAGTGAGGCGATAGTGAACGGGATCAAACGACCAATGATCCGCGGGCAGATCTTCCAACCGGACCAGACCCTCAATCAGATTGGGCAACTCCACAAAAATCCCAAAATTGGTCACCCCGGAGATCACCGCGTGATAGTCTTCCCCAAGATGGTCGCGCATGTACTCGGCCTGCTTCATTTGTACCGAATCCCGTTCTGCTTCCATAGCCTCCCGTTCACGGGCCGAACTTGATTCGCCCACCTCCGCCACCACCGACTCGAGACGCTGGCGATCTGCCTCCGTCAGATGCCGCCCCAGATATTCTGTCAACACCCGGTGCACCCAGAGGTCCGGATAACGGCGAATAGGCGAGGTAAAGTGCGCATATTCATCGGAAGCCAGACCGAAATGCCCGGTATTCACAGGCCCATAGCGCGCTTGTTTCATGGAGCGCAAGAGGGCGGAGTTAATCACCCGTTCCTCGGGTCGTCCTTTCACTTCATTCAACAAACTTTGCAGAGATTTGGGCGTCACCGGCTTGGGCAGACGATATCCGAGGGCGCCGATTAATTCCCGGAACTGCTCCATCTTGTCGTCGCCTGGCTGGTCGTGCACCCGAAACAGGCCGGGCAAGTGGTGGCGAATTAATTCGCCCGCGACCGCCTCGTTAGCCAACAGCATCAATTCCTCGATGATAGATTCCGCGATGCCTCGGGTCCGCTGGATAATGTCTACGGGATGCCCAGCCTCGTTTAATACCACCTTGGCCTCCGGAATGTCAAAGTCCACCGCCCCCCGCTGGACGCGCAAATCGAAGAGGTGATGTCGGATTTCTTCGGCCAACTTAAGAAATTCGTGTAGTTCCACATCCGCCTGCGCCGTGCCCAAAAGCACCTGATTGACGAAGTCATAGGTAAGGCGATGGCGCGTTTCAATCACTGAACGGGTCACCCGCACCGCCTGGCGCCGGCCACGGCTGTCTAGGTCCATCCAGGCCGTCACGGTGAGACGGGGCACGCGAGGATTTAAGCTCGCAATGCCATTGGAGAGGCGTTCTGGCAACATGGGGATCACCCGGTCTACCAGGTAGACGCTAGTGCCCCGCCGCCGCGCCTCCGTGTCCAATGCAGTTCCCTCACGCACGTAGTAACTCACGTCCGCAATATGAACCCCAACCCGGAATCCATCGCCCCGTCGTTCCACCGATATGGCGTCATCCAAGTCTTTGGCGTCGCTTCCATCAATGGTAACGATAAACGTACGACGAAGGTCTTCTCGTCCCACCAAGTCTTCATCTCGAACCTGGTCGGGCAGTTGGGCTGCTTCGCGCTCTACCTCTGGCGGAAACCGGGGATTTAGGTGCCGATCCACCATGAGCGCCCGCACATCCACACCCGGCGCATCAGCCTCGCCGAGAATTTCCTCTACTTCCCCGCGGACCGGCCGCTTGGGATCTAAGGGCCACTCCGTGATCCGGCAGGTCACGATTAACCCGGAATGCCAACTTGCGCCGCGTGGTCGGCCGACCAAGACCAAGGGCTGGCGCATATCGCGGGGAATCACCCCCCATCCGCCGCTCCGCCCTGCATGATCCAGGCGTCCGACCAAATGGGTATGCGAGCGTTCCACCACATCCATAATCCGCCCCTCAGGCCCAGGCGTATTGGGTACATGGCGGACCCAAACCAAGACCCGGTCTTCATGAGTGGCGCTCAAGAGATGCCGCTGGGGCACAAACACGTCATCCCCGGGATGGTCTGGGCTGACCACGAATCCAAACCCCCGCGGGTTGACACGAAGCGTCCCCACCCGCGTCTCGACGGCTAGACGCCCTTCAAAATCCCGAATCACCCATCCCTCGCGGCGCATCTCGGACAGGGCGCGATAGAGGCCTTTGGTCGGCTTTTGATTGCCCGAAAGCCTCGAGGCCACTTGTCCTTCCGCCATCGGTCCACTATGGGACAAGAGGGCAAAAATCTTTTCTTGAAAATTTTCCGGTATAAATCTCCGTTGTTTGGCCAATCCCCGCTCCTTCTCGCCTGAAAACGAAAACCTCCAGCCAAGCCCCAATGGGGTGACTAGAGGCTCATGTATCTTCCGAACGCACGGCCTACCAGAAGCGTGCGAGCAATAACGTTGCCACCCCAAATAAAATGGCGAGCACGACTGTCACCCGGGCCAACAAGTCATCAACGCCCTGCTTTTTCACACCATATCCGCCGGATTGCGGGACGCCGCCTCCGAATGCGCCACCCGCCATACCGGGAGTATACCCGGTTTGCAACAAAATGGCCGCCATCAGGGCCAACCCGAACACAATTTCAGCAATAATGAGCACGACGCTCACGAAAATCCCAGCCCTTCATAGCCATCATTCAACCGACTCCGTTACCGACGTCGTCCCATTATATCATACCTATGGACAACACTCCCAAATAAACAGGACGCCGAGCTCGCCGACGTCCCGACTTGAGCAAAGAGCGGCCTCACAGCCCTTGTTCGATATCGGCCATCGTGCGCCCCCGGGTTTCCCGTCCTAACCAAGCCACCATCACGGCGACCATGACCAACACCACGGTAAACATCCAAAAGATCGAGGAGACCGTGTCGTGGCTTGCCAAGAGCGCGCCCACAACCGTGGGGCCGACGATGCCACCAATGCGGCCCACGCCCATGGCCCAACCGGACCCCGTGCCACGGGCCATGGTTGGATACTGCTCGGTCGTGTAGGCGTACGTCGTGCCCCAAGCCCCCAGATTGAAAAAGCCCAATAGAGAGCCGTAAATCAACACCGCCGCCACCCCGGTGGCATGACCAAAAAGGGTCGCAAACAGAGCGGTCAACAGCACATAGACCACCAACACCAGCTTTCGCCCCACCTTATCCACGAGCCATGCGGCGGAAAAGTAGCCGGGCAATTGCATGGCCGTCACAATCATGGTATATCCGAAGGAATTGACCAACGAATAGCCGTGAGCCACCAACACCGACGGCAGCCACAAAAACATGCCGTAATAAGCGAAGTTCATCCCCAACCACAATATCCAGAGCATCACCGTACGCCGGCCAAACGGGGGCTTAAACAACACGTTTAGGCGCGGGCGGGTGACCCTTGAGGGTACGGCCACGGTGGTTGCCGCAATTTCCCGGCCCGCCGCTTGAGCCATCACCTGGCGAGCCTCCTCAGACCGGCCGGTGCGCATCAAATAACGCGGCGACTCCGGAATTCCCCGCCTGAGGTAGAGCACGTACAGCGCGGGAATGGCTCCGACGAAAAAGGCCACCCGCCAGCCCCAAGCCGGGATCACAATAAAGGACACAATCGCTGCAATGAGCCAGCCGACGGCCCAGAAACTCTCCAACAAGACGATGCCTCGTCCGCGCTGGCGAGAAGGCAAGTATTCCGTAACCATGGTCGTCGTGACCGGAAGCTCGCCACCGAGCCCAAGGCCGACCACGAAACGGCAGAGCAGCAGCATCCAAAGGGCAATCGAGACGCCCGACACGCCTGTGGCCACACTGTAGACTAAAAGGGTCAGCATAAACATCTGTCGGCGCCCCAGACGATCAGCCAGAGACCCCGCCACGGCGGCTCCAATGGCCATACCAACCAAATTAATACTCCCCACCACGCCAGCCCAAAAATCATTCAAGCTCCATGTCCGAATTAAGGCCGCCATGACGAAGGATACGATACCGACATCCATCGAATCGAACAATGTGCCCAGGCCGGCAACGGTGATGAGCCGATAATGAAAGCGGCTAAGACCTCCTTGGTCAAATTCTTGCTCGCCTGTCATGTCCCACCCTCCCTTGGTGATGATGCTCATGATATGAAGCCTCCCAAGAAAGGTGTGAACGCGAAAAAGCCCCCGAAACGAATCCGGGGGGCTTATGTTCTGAGGTCGATTAGGACGTGGTCTTAAGCCACCAAGCTTTGAGATTAGGTTTCCCAGCATCCTCTTCAACGCGGCTTTCGAGGGCCTCGGACGTTGTCGGAGCCGGGTATACGGCCGGTTGACCGGGCGTCCAATTGACCGGCGTCGCAAGTTTCTCCTGCTGGTTGAACTGCAATCCGTCGAAGACCCGGAGCAGTTCCGAAACGCTCCGCCCAAGCGACAACGGATAGTACAGCATGGCGCGAATAACTCCTTGGTCATCAATAAAGAAGACCGACCGGACTGTGTTGGTATTGCTGTCGCCCGGATGAATCATCCCGTAAAGACGGCTCACTTCCATTTTTAAGTCCGCGATGACCGGAAATGGGATGTGTACCCCCAGTTCCTTTTCAATGTAATAGGTCCATGCCAAGTGCGAAGGCACCGAGTCCACGGATAGGCCGATCAGTTGCACATTCCGCTTTTGAAATTCCGGCTCGGCCTCGGCAAACGCCATGAACTCGGTCGTACAGACCGGCGTAAAGTCTGCGGGGTGGGAAAACAACATCACCCACTTGCCACGATAATTGGAGAGACGAATGGGGCCATGAGTACTATCGGCCTCAAAATCGGGCGCCGGCTCATTAATGCGAGGAAGGCCCCGAACTTCCGTGTCCATCTCTTCTGCCATGCATGCCACCTCCTAGAGACCCGAGGCATGGGTCGGCCCGGGAATTCATTTCCAAGATATCCCACGAACCGGCTTTTATCAAGGGACAATGTTTAGAGGCTAGATAGGCGTTGCTTTCTCTCCGTCACCCAACGGAGCAGCAACGGTACGCTCTTGGTCATCAAATCCACGCCGCGCTCTTGAAAGAGGCTGTAACTTAAGGGCCCGGGGGACCCGCCGAGGACTCCGCAGAAAACACAAGGGGGTTCGTCGAGGCCCCGCTCGGCTTCATAGCGGGCGGCCGTCTGCCAGTCATCCAAGTTATCCCCGGCGTAAATCATGAGTTTAGGCTGGAGCACCGTCGCCACCCGAAAAAGCCCCGTTGGGTCGGGCTTACGGATGCCCAATGACTCCGTAATTAAAGCCTCTTCGGCGAAAACCCCGCCGAGATGCGCCATTTCCAAGGCGGTCGCAACTTCTCCGCGATTGCGTCCGGTATATAGCCCATAACGAAAGGGTGCCGACAAAAGAACGTCGCGATCGACCAGTGGCCGCTCGGTCAACATCAGTCCGTCCCCGCTAATGGTATCGTTGGAGATCCCAAATACCGCTTCCGCCTGGTCACCCGCATAGAATTCTTGCGCCAAGCGCGTGATGCGAGCTCGATCCCAAGCCCCACTCTTCAAACGATCGAGTTCGCGGGTCTCCAGCAAGTGGGAAAGTGCCGTCTCCAACCCGGCCAATCCTCCCCCGTATTGCCCTGCCGATCGCGCGATGGTGGCCATGTCGGGCGCCAAATTGCGAAGCCCGTCAATCTGCCGCGAACCCGCCAATTCTGCCTTGACCAGGTAAATGAGGACCAGTCCCTGCGCCAGCGCCCAATCCGAGTTAAACCCACCCGCAGCCTTAAAGTACGCGGTCTCATCAGGCGTTACGGCCACCTGGTCGCCACTAAATCCGCTTTCTTGCAAAAAACGGTCAACCGTTTTGGAGATTACGACGGGATAGCTATGGCGCACATCCATGAGTACCCCGTCCATGTCGAACACAATCACGTCCGCGACTTCTACCTGCATAGCAGCTCGCGAAGTCGCGTAAACCCCGTCGGCTACCTGCCTCAGCTCCAAGTTCAACGACGAAATGCCTCCCAGCCGGCAAATTCCAATCCCGAATCCTCTGCCTCAATCATCAATAGCCGGTTGTATTTGGCCACCCGTTCACTACGAGCCGGAGCGCCCGTCTTTATTTGCCCACTATTCGTGGCGACCGTGAGGTCGGCGATAGTGGTGTCTTCGGTTTCCCCCGAGCGGTGCGACACCACGGCCCGCCAACCCCGGCGTTGAGCCATACGCATCGCTTCTAAGGTTTCGCTGACCGTCCCAATTTGATTCAGCTTAATCAGCACCGCATTGGCCACGTTCTCGGCCAAGCCTCGCTGAATACGGGAGGGGTTGGTCACAAAGAGATCGTCCCCGACGAATTGCATCTGACCCCCCATCGCCTGATTGAGCTTCTTCCAACCGTCCCAATCGTCTTCGGCCAACCCGTCCTCAATGGAAATCACCGGATAGGCTTGGACGAGTTCCTGGTACCACTGGATCATCGCATCTTTGGATTTAGACTCGTTTCCGAGATGATAGATGCCGTCATGATAAAGCTCCGTGGCGGCCACATCCAGGGCCAAAGCCACGTCCTCGCCAGGTCGAAGCCCGGCTTGTTCAATCGCCTTAACGAGCAAATCGAGAGCCTCATGGTCACCATTCAAATCGGGAGCGAAGCCCCCTTCATCGCCCACTGCGGTCCGAAGTCCCCGCTCTTTCAAAAGCGCTTTTAAGGCGTGATAGGTTTCGGCGGCCATTTGCATGGCTTCTGAAAATGTCCCCGCCCCGGCCGGAACAATCATGAACTCTTGGATATCCACGTTATTGTCCGCATGCGCACCCCCATTCAACACGTTTAACAGGGGAACGGGGAGGGTGCGGGCTTGAGTTCCGCCTAGATAGCGATACAACGGCTGCCGAAATGAAAGGGACGCCGCCCGCATCACCGCCATTGACACCCCAAGAATGGCATTGGCTCCTAGCTTGGACTTCTGCTCGGTGGCATCCAACTCCAACAGCTGCTGGTCAATTCCGTCTTGGTGACGAGCCGCTTGACCAATTAAGGCGGGGACAATGATGTCGTTCACGTTCCGAAGTACCGTCAGCACGCCCCGGCCCCCATAACGGTGGCCGCCATCGCGCAGTTCGACCGCTTCATGAGCCCCCGTCGACGCGCCCGAGGGCACCCGGCTGAGTCCCTCCGAACCGTCCTCCAGTGTCACCCGCACAGCCACCGTGGGGTTGCCGCGTGAGTCCAAGATTTCTATCGCGTGAATCGAGCGTATGGTGTCATTCATCCGTGGTCCCGCTCCCCTCTTTGAGCAGTGAGTGTCCGGTCATTTCTGCCGGGATGGGAAGTCCCATTAATTCCATCACCGTCGGCGCCACATCCCGAAGTCCCCCTGGGGTGAGCGTCCGACCCTTCAACCAATCCGATTCGGCAATGATGGTAAACGGCACTGGATTGGTCGTGTGATTGGTATGCGGGTGCCCGTCCTCGTCCTTCATCATTTCGGCATTGCCATGATCCGCGACAATGGCCAAGAGCCCATGCCGCTCCAAGACCGCGTCGGCAATCCGACCGATTTCACGATCCGTGGCCTCCACTGCTGCTTGAGCCGATTCTAGTTTCCCAGTATGACCGACCATGTCAGCGTTGGCAAAGTTCAACAAGATAAATTCATGCCCTCCGCGGCTCAGATCCTCGATCACGGTATCGGCAATTTTACTAGCGCTCATGGCCGGCTCTTGATCGTAAGTCGCCACTTTCGGCGAGGGAATGAGCTTCCGGTCCTCGCCCTGATAGACTTTCTCCTGCCCACCATTAAAAAAGAAAGTCACATGCGCATATTTTTCCGTTTCGGCCGTATGCAGCTGCGTCTTTTGATGCTTGGCGAGCCACTCGGCCAAATTGTTCGGCACGCTGGGGCGATCAAATAGATGGGGTAGCAAAAACTCCTCATCATAGGCGGTCATCCCATAGACAGTAACCTTTTTAAACGGTCGATCGAACTCCGAGAACTCGGGGTCAGCCAAGGCACGGGTAATTTGGCGCACCCGGTCGGCCCGAAAATTAAAAACCAGCACTACGTCGTCTTCAGAAATGGTCGTCAGCGGTTGGTCGTCCTCGTCGACGATGACCGTAGGAACAACAAATTCATCGCTCTTATCCTGTTGATACGATTGATCGAGCGCCTCCGGGGCACTTTTCGCCGTCGCCCCCTGACCCTGAACCATGGCCCGATACGCCTTTTCAGTCCGATCCCAGCGGCGGTCCCGATCCATCGCATAATATCGGCCGGCCACGCTGGCAACTTGTCCAACCCCAACGGAATTGAGGACGTTGGCCAAATACTCCAAGGAGCGCATAGCACTGGAGGGAGGAACATCCCTCCCGTCAAGCCACACATGGCAAAACACATCCGTCAAATCCGCGTCTTTCGCCATTTTTAAAAGCGC
>JAKADW010000054.1 GCA_021820165.1 Bacillota bacterium | reverse complement strand
AAGCTTACGATGGTCTGGCCCCAGCGTTGGATCCGCTGGCGGGCGTAGCCCATGGTGCCCCCATGGTCTTCGGTAACGAAGCGCTGAGCATAGGGGGCAAAGAGTTCCACCAAGTTGATCTCGGGGGCGAGTCCCGTAGCTAACCCAACCAAAATGGCAATGGCGCGTCCTAAAAATGCGAATTCGCCCGGCACTTGAATGGGTTGTTCACGAAGCAGCGCTTCAAAGTCTTTTAGCAATGAAGGAATATCGAGACCCCGTAATTGATCTAGGGTCTCTGCATAATAGCGGTCTAGCAGATACCCTACTTGTCTCTTTATGTGGACCCGATTGGCTTCGGGACGAATCATACCGAGGCTGTCGAGGCTTTGCACCAAAGACCCGGGATTGCGCTCGGAAATGGCGACAAACAGTCGCCTTAAGTGCTTTTTGGTAAGAGGATCCAAGGTCCCCACCATGCCGTAATCGAGCAATATTAACTGCCCGGCATGATCAACCAAAATGTTGCCTGGGTGGGGATCGGCATGAAAGATACCGGCATCCATCACCATGTGCAAGTATAGGCGGATGGCCCGCTCGGCAACTTGACGGGGGTCAATTCCGTTGGCTATCAATTGGTCTTTTTGGTTAATTTTAAGGCCGTCCCTGAACTCCATGGTCAAGACCCGACGGGTGCTAAGAGCCGGGAAAGTTAAGGGAACTTTGATGTAAGGCATGTCTTTTAACTCGTCCCGAATGGCTTCGGTATTGGTGAGCTCCTGGCCATAGTCTAGTTCTTCTTGCACGCTCTTACGAAATTCGCGGAGCACGGTATGGAGGTCGAACGCTTTGCCAAAGTGGGTGAGGCGCGTGGTGATGCGCACCACGATACTAAGCGCCCTCAAGTCTGCCGTGACAATGGATTCGATGTGAGGCCTTTGAATCTTGACCGCCACGTGCTCTCCACTATGCAAGATGGCTTCATATACTTGGCCCAATGAGGCCGCTGCTAAAGGGTGCGTCGAAAAGGACAAAAAATGCTGGCTGACCGGTCCGAGTTCACCTTCCAGAATCGGTCGCACGATGTCCCAAGGGGCAGATCTGACGCTGTCCTGTAATGTTTGGAGTTCGTCAATAAAGATTTTGGGAAGAAAGTCAACCCGGCTGGAAAGGAACTGGCCGACTTTAATGACTAGCCCGCCGAGTTCTTCAGCCGTTCTCCGAAACCGTACCGCGAGCGACCGGTAGAGTCGGTCCCACTCTTTATCGGTTTCCGGTCCCGGGGCAGCATTGCGCAACCAAAACGTCGTCCAAGCAATATTGAGCAACATGCCAACAAACATCGACACGACGACATAAATTCGCCAAAAGACTGGAAACCAGCCTAATTTTGGTGGTTCCGTTCTAGCCAGTCGCGGTTGATTGGGTGCCACTTCCATAACGTCCCCCCCAGGGTTAGTCTAACATAAGGCGGTACAATCCCTGGGTAGGAATATGGCCAAGACCGATATTGTGGTAACCTATAATCCAAGGGATCCTCAGCGAATAGGGCGGTGATGGCGTGCTGCAGTTTTTGCATACGATGTCGTGGACTTCGTGGCTATTATCCATCGTGGATATCGCTATCGTTGCGTATGGACTTTATCGGTTTTTTATCTTAATACGCGGAACCCGGGCAGTCCAACTGATCCAAGGTATCGTGGTGCTCCTGGTCGCGGTACCGGTCTCCCAATGGTTGCGCCTTTACACCACGCACTTTCTGTTGGTGAAGATCGAGGATATGTTAGTGGTAGCCATTCCTATCGTGTTTCAACCCGAACTACGCCGCGCCCTGGCACACATCGGTCAAGGCGGATTTTTCGCGGAGGGACTCTTGGCCACGCATGAAGAAACGAACTTGACCAGGACAGTGGACGAGATTGCGCGCGCCTGTGACCATTTGTCGCGGAGTCGTACCGGAGCCCTTATCGTGCTGGAACGCCAGACTGGATTGAACGAGTATGCCGCCACCGGGACCGCCATTGGGGCCGTGGTGTCCAGTCCATTACTGGAAAACATTTTCGTGCCTAATACGCCCCTGCATGACGGGGCAGTGATTATCCGCGGGGACAAAGTCATGGCGGCGGCGGCATTTTTACCGCTGACCGATAGCGCCCAGCCCGGAAGCGAGCTTGGGAGTCGACACCGAGCCGCGATTGGCATCTCAGAACAGTCGGACGCGGTGGCCATTGCGGTGTCTGAAGAAACCGGGTGGATTTCGATCGCGACCGAAGGGCGGTTGAATCGACGCCTCGAAGACCGGGCGCTTAGAGAACTATTGACCCGTCTCTTGCGGCCGAAATCTGCACCGAGTTTAAAGCTTTGGCATCGGGGTGTTAATTCGTAATGGATCGTTTTCTTGAAAATGAGACGATAGTGAAAATCCTCGCCGTCGTCATGGCGATTTTATTATGGTTTATCGTAAGCTCGTCGAATCCGGCGCAAATTTCTCATCGGACATTTGTATCGATTCCCTTATCGGAAACTTCATTGGGCCGGGCGAATCTTACGGTCGCCTCCGTGGTACCAAGTGTCGTGAATGTGACCGTCAAGGGGTCGCCCCAGAGTGTGGATAGCGCCAAAGTACAAGACTTTGGGGCCTTTGTGCGGTTGGGCGGGATTGTTCACGCAGGGACCTTTTCGCTACCGGTCGGCGTCACCATGCCGACTGGGACCAGTCTGGTGTCGGTCGTGCCAAATCACGTGGTGGTCACGGTCGATCAACTGGGAACCAAAAAACTACCGGTGGCGTTACATCTATTGGGTACCCCGGCGCCCGGCTATGAGGTGAAATCGTCCACCGCGAGCCTCAAGACGGCGAGCATCAATGGGCCCACCACGGAACTCGATTTGGTCCGTCACATCATTGCCGATGTTTCAATCGGAGGTCATAGCAGTGGATTTCAAGAACAGGTCATTTTGTTGCCAGTCAATAAACATGGACAAGTGGTGCCCCATGTTCAGGTGAGTCCGAATCTCGTGTCGGCTTCGGTTAGCATCGCGGCTATTCCACCGCACAAGAAGGTGCCGGTGGTGGTGAAGTACTCGGGAGTGCCGGCGACCGGGTATACCATTCAAAGCATCTCGGTGTCCCCCACTTCGGTGGACATTACCGGGACTACAGCAGCGATTTCGGCGGTGACCGCCATCGATACCCAACCGGTGTCGGTATCGGGGCAGACTAGTAGCATTGCCGAAACGATGACCCTGGTATTTCCTAAAGGCACTTCGGCGTTGACCGTAAATAAAGTCACTGTGACTATCACCATTACACGAAAGGGTTAATAGGCTAGTTTGCGTATACACTAAGAGGGCGATGGGGGAATAGGTATGGCGTTATTTGGCACTGACGGAGCGCGTGGCATTGCGAACCAGGATCTGACCGCGGAGTTAGCGATGCGAATTGGCCAAGCTGCGGCCGCGCTTTTGGAGCCCGGGTCGGTTGTGGTCATAGGTCGCGACACACGGGTTTCGGGCCCAATGTTGGAAGCCGCGCTCACGGCTGGCCTGACCACGGAAGGAGCCGATGTCGTGATGGCCGGCGTGATTCCCACCCCGGCTTTAGGCTATCTTATCGATAATTTAAATGCCCGCGCCGGGGTAATGATTTCGGCTTCCCATAACCCGCCCGAATATAATGGTATTAAATTAATGGACCGGGGTGGCCGAAAATGGCCGACAGAGCTCGAAAGCCGTGTGGAAGACGGGGTGCGGGACCAAAAACGTCTCCGCGTGGTGGGAGCGGACCAAGTGGGTGGGGTGACGCGATCCGAGACCCTGGCCTTGGCCCGTTATCAGGAGTATTTGCTGTCCATCTTTGCGGGGCGAATTCGCCCGATGAAGGTGGTGGTGGATGTGGCGCATGGAGCCGCCATAACCACGGCCGCCCCCATACTGAGAGCACTCGGACTCTCACTCGTGATGCTTAATGACGACCCGGACGGGAAGCACATCAACCAACACTGTGGAGCCACGCATCCCAATGTGGTTCGTGAAGCGGTCTTAGCTGAAGAGGCCGACGTGGGCCTTTCTTTTGATGGGGATGCGGACCGTCTCATTGCGGTCGACGAAACCGGACACATTGTAGATGGCGACGAGATCCTTTATGTATTGGCGGGAGCCCTAAAGGCCGAACAGGCTCTGGTTGGGGACACGGTGGTCGCTACCGTGATGTCGAATTTAGGACTGGAAAAGGCCTTAGGTCGGATTGGGATCCACCTCGAACGGACTCCGGTGGGAGATCGGTGGGTGGCGGCCCGGATGCGCGACGGTGGGTTCGTGTTGGGGGGCGAGCAGTCAGGGCATATTATCCAACGACGCTGGGCAGAGACGGGTGATGGACTACTTACCGCACTGGCCTTGTTGGCTCAAATGTCACGCAAAGAGCGCCCGTTATCGGCACTGGTGGGAGAGGTAGAGCGCTACCCGCAAGTGCTGCACAACGTCAACTTGCCGCGCCCGATTACGGATTGGCCCAGGGAAATTCCGGGCCTTATCGAAATGGTGGCTCGCGCGCAGAGGGAACTGGGGGCAGATGGACGGGTGCTGATACGTCCTTCCGGAACCGAGCCTTTGCTAAGAATTATGCTGGAGGGGAGGGATGCGAGCCAGATTGGCAAGTGGGCAGACCGCATGGCTACGGTCGTAAACGAGGCTTTACAGTCGGCAAAAGCCTAAATTTATCGTGCCAACAGCGCCGGGACCCACGATTCTGCGTGGGTTGACGAGGTGAGGGATCTCGAACCATTCGGCGGGTGACCTCCGGCTTCCTAGCAGCCGAAAAATCACGGACAAAGGTCGTTCGTAAGGGCGACACAAAACCGTGCGGTTAGGGCCGACTCCATTCGATTTATGGAGGCGATGAAGCATTATGTGTGGGATAGTTGGGTTCGTCGGCCAAGAGGCAGACGCTTTACCCTTTATTTTTGATGGGCTAAAACGGTTAGAATATCGGGGATACGATTCGGCCGGCATTGCGCTGGCATTGCCTGAGGGCATTGCACTCCGGAAAAGTAAAGGGAAAATTACGCTCCTCGAAGAAGTGCTCGGGTCCCTACCACCTGGGCCCTGTGGCATCGGGCATACGCGTTGGGCCACCCACGGGCGCCCGACCGACCAAAATGCGCATCCCCATACCGATTGTCACGGTGAGATAGCCACGGTCCACAATGGCATCATTGAGAACTTTCAAGAACTTCGCGATGAGCTAATGGCCAAGGGCCATGCCTTTACGTCGGACACCGATACCGAAGTGATTCCCCATTTGCTCGAGGAGTATGGAGGGAATTTGGATCTGGTCTCCGCGGTGCGACGGGCGGAGGCCCGTTTAAAGGGCGCCTATGCGTTTTTGGCGGTGTCGTCCCATGAGTCAGATAAGGTGGTGGCGGTGCGCCGCACCAGCCCTCTGTTAATTGGCCTAGGCGAGGGGGAAAACTATCTTGCGAGCGACTTTAGCGCATTTTTAGCGTTCACGCGCCGTGCCGTGGTGTTGGAAAATGGCGACTTGGCGGTGGTCACTCCCACTAGTTACGCCGTGACCAATATTAAGGGGGATCCTGTGACCCGCCCCGTAATGGAAGTGGACTGGAACATCGCACAGGCCGAACGTGGGGGATATCCGCACTTCATGTTAAAGGAAATCATGGAGCAGCCCGAGTCATGGAGTGACTGCCTACTAGGACGCCTCGAGGGCGATCGGGTGGTGTTGGAAGAACTCGGATTATCGCATGATCAATGGTCGACGGTGAAACGGATCCAAATCGTGGCAGCAGGTACGGCTTATCACGCGGGACTAATCGGGAAGGCCTTGATCGAGCGATTGGCCCGCATCCCGGTGGCCGTCGATGTGGCGTCGGAATTTCGCTACCAGGACCCAATCCTCGAATCCGGCACGTTAGTAATCGCCATTTCGCAGTCCGGGGAGACGGCGGACACCCTAGCTTCGGTGCGCATGGCACGCGAAATGGGGCGTACCACATACGCGATTACCAATACCGTGGGATCCACCTTAGCCCGCGAATCCGATCATGTGGTGTACACCCATGCTGGGCCTGAAATTGCGGTGGCGTCGACTAAGGCCTATACCACACAAATTCTGGTGCTCACTTTGATTGCGCTCGCCCTGGCCGAAATCCAGGGGAAGCCCAGAGCAGACCTGGTGCATGCCCTAAGAGAGGTTCCGTCGTTGGGATCCGTGGTGTTGGAGCACTCAGAAAAGGTGAAACACTTCGCCGAGAAGTTGTCCCAAAGTCGCGATGTGTTCTATGTGGGACGAGGGATGGACTGGGCGCTTTGTATGGAGGGCCAACTAAAGCTCAAAGAAATTTCGTATATCCACGCTGAGGCTTACGCCGCTGGGGAATTAAAGCATGGGACGTTGGCCCTGATTGAGGAAGGAACCCCGGTGGTGGCGGTAATTACAGAAACCGCCCTCATCGAAAAGACCCTCTCCAATATCTTGGAAGTGCGGGCTCGGGGCGGAGAAATCTGGGGCGTCGTGAGCGATCACTTGCCGAAGAACATCCCGGTGGATCACCGCATCGAGATTCCAACCACTAATCCTTTGATGTCGTCCGTGCTAGCGGCAATACCGCTCCAACTTCTTGCCTACTACGCGGCCGTCTTCCGGGGAGAAGACGTGGATCAGCCAAGAAACCTGGCGAAGTCGGTGACGGTGGAGTAGCACCCCAAAACGGTTTATCGTTGGTGTTGTGGTGAGTTAGAAAAAAGATCGTACATTTGAAAAAATGGTGATACAAGAGAAAAAAGACTGATACTATCACCTACCGTTTACGGGTAAACCGTCGAGCAGCAGGTCGGCGGTTTACCTGAATCTCCCAAGTGCTATCTGGCTGGGAGCTCGCTCTTCAAATTTGGGATGTAGCAACCGATCCCGGACAGTCGTGCCGCTTCGCGAGTGTCATTAAGGACCGTGTGCTCAAGCTCAAGTAATCCCCCTACCCCACGGGAACTCCGCAAGTGAAAAAAACGCCAAAGTCGGGAGGACACGGCATGGATCGTGTACCACAGCCGTTCAAACCGGGCAGGAGTTATTGGGACCCATAGCGAAGTATCGACATAATACATTGGTAGGAGGACAACCAATGAAAGACATTATGCGGTTTGGAAAAAGGGAGTTCTCAATCTTGCGAGCCGAGTTGAAATCAGAAAAGTCGGTTTTGCGGACTTGATGAAGACTGCATATTACGATTGATGTTGACCACCGATTCCGGAAAGTCCTGACCACGCATTCCACGAAATCCTGACCATGCATTCCGTTAATGGCTGAACGGCCATTCCAATAATGACTGACCACCGAGGATCGTTCAGCAGGATCTCGGCCCGACGGGCCGAAGCCTCTCGTGGGGGGTTCGACCCCGATCGACGAGGGAGGTTCTGTCTATGACGAAACGAGGGATTACTATGCATCAACTCCGGGAAATTTTACGGTTGCACTACGACGTTGGGTTGAAAGATCGGGAAATTGCCCGCGCGCACGGGGTGAGCCACGTGACCGTCGGGGATATCGTGAAACGCTTTGAACGCTCCGACATGACCTGGCCGCTCCCGGAGGACACGTCCGATCCCGTGCTCCATCGGCATCTGTACCCGGGCAATCTTGGGCGACCGCGCCAGCGGCCCGAGCCGGATTGGGCCCAAGTTCATCGCGAGTTGCGCCAAAAAGGCACCACGTTGGAGTTGCTCTGGCGTGAGTATCGCGCTGCGCACCCCACGGGATACGAGTATTCCCAGTTTTGTGCGCGGTATCGCCAATATCAAGGACGCGTCGACCTCGTCCTGCGCAAGCACCATGTGCCCGGCCAACACTGCTATGTCGATTACGCGGGCCCGACGGTGCCGATTGTGGACCCGCCTACGGGGTCCGTGCAATCGGCGCAGGTGTTCGTCGCCGTCTTGGGGTATAGCCAGTATGTGTTCGCCGATCTCCATCCGCAACAAACCACCGCGTGGTGGATTCGCGGCCACGTGGACGCGTTTACGTATTTTGGCGGGGTCCCCCGGATTGTGGTCCCGGACAACGCGAAGCCCTTGGTCACCAAAGTCGACCGGTTTGACGTCACCCTCAATCGCGCGTACCAGGCGTTCGCGGCGCATTACGGGGTCGCCATTATCCCGGCCCGGCCCCGTAAACCGCGCGACAAGGGGCCCGCGGAAGCGGGCGTCCTCCTCGTGGAACGCTGGATTCTTGCCCGGCTCCGGCATGAACGGTTTACCGATTGGGACACCGCCCGGGCGGCCGTGCGCACCCTGCTCGAACCGCTCAATGCTCGTCCCTTTCAAAAGCTGCCCGGATCGCGGACGTCCCTCTGGCAGGAAGAACGCCCGGCGCTCGATCCGTTGCCGATCACCGCGTACGAGGACGCCGAATGGCGCCTCGCCAAGGTTCATCGCGACTATCATATTGCGGTCGATCGTCACTATTATAGCGTGCCGTATCGGTTGGTCGGCGAATCCGTCGAGGTCCGGGTGAGCGCCACCTTGGTCGAAGTGTTCCATGACCATGTGCGGGTGGCCTCCCACCCACGGCTGGTTCGGGACACCTATCATACCCTCCCCGAGCACCTGCCTCCCGCCCATCGGGCGATGACCTTGGATTGGAATGCGGACTATTTTCACAGCCGCGCGGCCGGCATCGGGCCGGAAACGGCCCGCCTCATTCGGACGATCCTCGATCGGGCGGTCGTCCCCGAGCAGGTTTTTCGCCGATGCCAAGGGATCTTAGCCTTGGCCCCGAAGGTCACACCGGCATCGCTGGAGCTGGCGGCCACGCGCGCCCTGGAGGCGGGGGCCCTCTCGTATCGGTCGATCAAAGCGTTTTGCTTAGCCGCGGCGGTGCCTGTCCCGGATCGGCCCGACCCCGGCCCGCATGAGAACTTACGCGGCTCGGACTACTTTGGACGCCCGGATACCGACCGTTCGTCGCCCTCGGCCTGACCTACGGACCTAATCGACCCCAACGAGGAGGATTGTCATGCATTGTCCCGGCGAGCGCGGTCCCCCGAGGACCGCCAACATGGTCCCCACGCGCTCATCTATCCCAAAGGAGGCTCCCCATGAATCACCCTACTCTCGATCGTTTGCGTACCCTCGGCCTGACGGTGATGGCGGACGAATGGCTCCGTCAACAGCAAGACCCGGGTCTTGCCCCTTTGACGTTTGAGGACCGCCTGGCCCTCTTGGTCGATGCCGAATGGTTAGCGCGCGACAACCGACGATTTACCCGCCGGTTGCAGGAAGCCCATCTCCGATTACCCGCCACCCCTGAAGGGGTGGATTATACGGTCCCGCGCCAGTGGAATGCCACGCTGGTGCGCCAACTCACCCAGGCCCTCTGGGTGGCGCAACACCAGACGGTGCTGATTACGGGCCCGACTGGGGTGGGCAAGTCCTACCTGGCCTGTGCCTTCGGTCATGCCGCGTGTCGGCGCAACTGTCGGGTCCGCTACTACCGCGTCCCCCGGCTCCTCGCTGATGGCCTGGTCGCGCGCCAGGAGGGCCAGTGGTTTCGGTGGCTGGCTCAGCTGATGCGCTACGATCTGCTCATTCTGGACGATTGGGCGGTCCATCCCTTGTCCCTCGATGAAAGCCGGGACCTCTTAGAAATTCTTGATGATCGGTATCAGGTGAGGGTCACTCTCATCGCCAGTCAGGTTCCTCGGGATCGCTGGCACGAGTGGTTTCCGGACCCCACCGTCGCCGAGGCGGTGTTGGACCG
>JAKADW010000053.1 GCA_021820165.1 Bacillota bacterium | reverse complement strand
CACGCGCCCCTATCCCATACCAGAGGGAGAGGGCCCCTGAGGCCCAAAATCCGACGAAAAGCACGATGGCCACGGAAAACAACCCCGCCTCGACTCCGAAGGTACCCGCCGGAATATGGCCGGCGAGAACGGTCAGCAATGTCCCGCCAAGCCCGGCCAGCACCAAGGTGACGAGCACCACCCAGATAAATCCCACCAGATGGGCGGTGCGCCGGACTTGCGATGACGAAAACACTACCGCCCGAACCCATCCGTGGCGCTCCTCGACAGTCATTTGAATGCTCCCTAGCCACGGGCCAGCCACCCGATTGTATATCACCACCGAACCCAGGGAAAAGAGGCCCGCCACCACGGGCCCCAATGTGGGCATCAAGAGCCAACGCTCGGGAATCACCGTACTCCACCCGAATAGATTGGCAAGCACGCCTAAGCCCAGTCCTAGAGGAATGGTCACAGCCAGCAAGAAAGGCAGGTTTTGTGGGGTGGGGACATACTTCAGGCCACCATCCTGAAACACCAGCGTCAGGGGCCAGCGCCCCGCCACCCAACGATGATAGAGAGCCAAGCCAAGAACCCGGGCGAGAATCAAAAGGGCGAGCACGGCACCCACTTCCCATGTCGCTCGACTCCATCCTAACCGCGTCTGCGACCCTGTCCACACCCAGAGAAACACGAGCGGCAGGAACCAAAGCCACACCCCGACCAGGAGCCATCCGCCCACGTCTATCCGCATCAGTCTCCGTACACCGGTCATAAATCCACCTCAAAGAGAGGTTCGGCCCGACGGCCCGTATTTCCTGCCTTTAGGCGTGATGGGCAGCTAGAACGGTGGCCACAGGCAATGATTCCGCTGTGACATTGGAACTCAGCACCGCCACCGTCCCACCCTTTGCCTCTACGACCACCGCAGGCGAAGCCGCCGGCCGCCAAATCCGAAATGGGATCCCGTCTTCCTTAATCCGAGGAAGCGCCTGAAGCACGTCCTCTTGAGCTCCTCTTTTAATCCCGGTTCGCTGAGTCGCCGCACCCGGTGCGCCAAAAGACAAGGCCGGCAATCGTCCCTGGCTATTCAACAGCGGGAGATAGGCCCGAGCCACTTGCACTGGCGCCGCCGAGAGACCATTGCCTGATGTCAGTAGAGTCGAATCTATCGACCGCGGTAAGGCAGGAGATTGAACATTGACCACGCCCAATGACGCTGGCCCGAATCCTAAATTTTGAAGAGCCTGACGTTCCGCACCCGATCCCCATTTTTGGGCCAACGCATCGATACCGCCGGCCCCCTCCAAGACGGTCTTGAGGTGGGCGTCCGAGGCCGCCTCGGCGAGAAGTGGCGGCAACGCTGACAGACCCACCGGGGCCGCATGCAACAGCATCCGTTGAGTCCCCACGGCAGCCAGCACCTGACCATTCTTCTGAAGCACCCAAATCGCGCCGTCTTTCGCCAACGGCGCTAACGCACGGGTCAGCGGGTAATTTAAGCTGACATGCATCGGTCGGGGTTCTGCCGGACTCCAGAGCCCCTGATGAGCAACCCAGCGCCTAGAGGCCATGAGTTCGGGGCCCGCTGCCATGGTCAAAACACTCTTCGGCACATCCGCCCTCGGCACCCAGTACTTCATTTTCACTACCTGCACCCCCGCCAGGTGGCGGGCTGCCCACATCTTCGCCACACTCGCCGATACCGGTATTAATAAGGGCTTTTGACCCATACGGATGTGGAGACGGGCTCTCATCTCCCGACGCCAAGCGATCTGAAGTTGGTTTGGGGTGATGACCAGGGCTGGGCTAATCGCCATGCGCGTTAACGGCTGACCACCTTGACCTACCACCGGGCCGGTCAAGGACGCCCCAACCATCTCCGCCTGGGTAACGGTCGGTGGCGATGACAATCGAAACACGGCCAGCGCGGCCACGGCCAAAATGGCCGCGATTCCCGCGGAGGACGTCAAAACGGTGGTGCGATGATTCCAGGACACGAAACACCCTCCTTTATTTCCTAAAGGAAGTGTTTCCCGTTTCAGCCATTTTCAAACTTATTGTCCCTGATGAGCCTCCGCTTTAGCGATGTTGGCGAGATGTTGCTGATAGGTTGTTGCAAACATGATGTGCCCGTTTCTCAACGAAAGGAAGTATAGATAGCTAACCGACGCAGGGTGTAAGGTGGCTTTTAGAATCGCGAGACCGGGGTTATCAATCGGCCCCGGTGGCAACCCCACATGCTGATAGGTATTATAGGGCGAGGAAACGGTCAGATCCCCGAGGGTTAGCCCACCCACCACGGGTTTGGATAAGGCATAGCGTACCGTGGCATCTGATTGAAACGGCATCTTGTTCTTTAAACGATTCATAAACACGGCGGCCACGTCACGAGCCTGGTAGCCACTGGAATCTTCAGCCTGCACAATCGACGCCAGTGTTACCCATTGCGAAAACGTAAGCCGGCTCGGGCTTTGGTCATACAGGTCCTGCAAAGCTCGAGACTGAAACGTCCGCCACATGGTCAATAACGCTTGGTGCGCCGTGGTCCCGTAAGGGAAGCGATACGTGGCCGGGAAGAGATAACCCTCCAAAGGATCCCGGACCCCCGGTGAAGGAGTGGGCATGCCTGGCAAGGGGTGCTGTTCGAGGGTCTTATACTGTGTTTTTGTGCCGATATGGGCCTTCACCAAACGGGCCACAATCTGTTGCACGGTGTAACCTTCAGGAATTGCCACCCGGGTGACGACTGTCTCGCCCCGCTTCATCTTGGTTAAAATTTGGGACAGCGACATATTGGGAGAGAGGCGGTAAACGCCCGCCGTGAGGTTGGTATCTAGGTGGTTCATCCGGCTCAGGATTTCGAAGGCCCAGACGCTTTTGATGACGCCGGCTCGCTTCAGATTCACCGCCACCTGACTTGCCGTGAAGCCCAAGGACACCCTCACGTAGCGCGGAGCGTGATCGGACGGATTTGCCGGCAAAAATTGCGCCAGGACCCAAATCACGGCAAAAAAGGCGGCCAACAGGACGACGGCCCCTGCCCCAAACCGCCAAGTCGGCCGCCGTCTCCGCTGACGACTCATGGATGGCAGAGTCACCGGCTGGCGACCTTCATTGAAGAAAAGCCGCTATTCTTCACCTTCATCATCCAGCAACTCTTCGTATGCCTGGGCAACCTGTTCCCATTCTTCTTCGGACTCGATGTCAACCAGCACGTCATCCCCATCCGCGTCTTTCTCCAACCGTAGGATTACGGCTTCGGCTTCTTCGTCCTCCTCCGTGTCAATGGGTAATAAGATGGCATATTCCTTTTGGTTGACCTCGATCACATCCACGACGACAAATTCGTGCTCCTTGCCTTCGTCATCCGTGAGGGTGATAATTTCGTCTTCGTCTTCCGAAAAACCGCCTTCAAAATCTTTGTCGTCAGCCATTTGAGTCTCCTCTCTTGATCGAACCATCCGTTGATGGTCGAGATACGCTTGTAATATCAGGCTGGCCGCCACGCCATCGATGACCGCCTTACGGCGCTCTCGGCGAACGTCCTGCTGAATGAGAATACGCTCCGCCTGTTGCGTCGTTAACCGCTCGTCCCAGGTGCTAATAGGGATGTCCACCTGCTGCTTGAGCCGCTCCACAAATTGCAACGTCTTCTGGGCTTGCGGGCCGACGGTGGCATTCATATTCAAAGGCAATCCTACCACAATTTGCCCCACATTCCACGTTTTCGTCAAATGCACCACCTGGCGAAGGTCATCCGGCAGGCGTTCACGGCGAAGGGGTTGGAGTGCGTTGGCAATTAGCGCCGTCTCATCACTGACCGCCACCCCGATCCATTTATCCCCCACGTCAAGCCCCATTATGCGTTCAGCCATCCGTGGAGGTAATCTCCAGGTGCCGGACATAATGGCGCAACAATTCTTCCAAAAGCTCATCACGTTCCAGGCGCCGGATCATGTTGCGGGCGCCCAGGTGGCTGGTGATGTAGGCGGGATCGCCGGATAG
The DNA here is from genome assembly GCA_021820165.1 of Bacillota bacterium. The sequence goes on along the minus strand of JAKADW010000053.1, from coordinate 5,943 downwards.
CAAGTATCCCACTAGCTGGCTGATGGGGTTATATCCTTTCGCCTTAAGCGCCCCATAGACTTCGCGCAGGACCATGTCGGCCTCTTTTTCTTGGTCGTGGTAATCGCCGAGACGCCGGGTTTCGTCCGACATACTCATCATCCCACATCCTTTCTCCTCTGGGTCCCCTTCTTCGCGGTTGTTCCTAAATTATCCTGCCGCACCCAATGTTTTGTCCACCCACAGTTGAGCCTCTCGTAGAAGGGCCGGCACTTCATCCGGCTTCTTGCCGCCGGCCTGAGCCAAATCTTCGCGGCCTCCACCTCCCCCGCCGATAATGGCGCTAAGCGGTTTCACCAACTGCCGGGCCTGATGGCCGCGTTCGCGTACCCGCTCTCCGAAGTACACCAGCAGCGACGCACGCTCCCCATGGCGCGCAGCCAAAATTGCACCATCGATAGACGGCTTCGCCCCATCCAGTACCTCGCGCAAAGCCTCCGGCGAGTCGCAGGATACTTCCGCCACCAAAAACTTCAATGATCCAATAGGGGTGGCCTCACCGGCTAATTGGCGGCCGATTTGTTCGCGTTGACGACGTTCTTCCTCGAGTCGCACGGCCTCCAACCGCTTGACTTCCTCCTGCAAGGCTTCCACGCGGCTCACCAACTGCTCTTCCGGAGTCCCAGGCAGGGCTTGCTGAAGAGCGCCTAATAGCTCGCGTTGACGGCGGACATACGCAAGCGAGTTGAGCCCCGTGACCGCCTCAATACGCCGCGAGCCGCCACCTACTGACGACTCTTCCACGATCGCAAACAAACCGATTTGCCCCGTACTACGACAATGCGTGCCCCCACAAAGTTCCTGACTGGCGCCCGGCACCTGGATGACCCGCACCGTCTCGCCGTACTTGTCGCCAAAAAAGGCTAGCGCACCACGCTTTAAGGCTTCGTCTTTAGACAAAAAATCGACGCTCACCGGGATATCGCTCAGCACCCAATGATTGACCAGGTTCTCGATTTTCTGTATTTGGTCCGCCGCTAATGCATTCGGGTAGGAAAAGTCAAAGCGAAGGCGGTCGGGAGCCACCAAGGAACCAGTCTGACGAACACCGGATCCCAACACTTCACGGAGCGCCGCATGCAAGAGGTGCGTACCGGTGTGGTTCCGCATGGCTCCCAGTCGCCTCGGCTCGTCCACCTCCAAGACCGCTTCTTGTCCTCTCGCCAGGTAGCCCTCAGCGACCTCAACCAGTTGGTAGATGGATAGACCTACCTTCTTCGTGTCGAGAACTCCGGCCTTCCCGGTCGCCGTTCGGATCGTGCCCACATCGCCGACCTGCCCTCCTCCTTCAGGATAAAACGGTGTTCTGGCACAATGAACCCACCCAGACACACCTGCCTCTAACCGTTCCACGCCGTCCCGATCAACGTAAAGGTTCCCCAATGGCTCGCCGTCTAGCCGGAGCGTGTCGTAGCCGACAAATTCCGACGCCCCCATATCGGGCAGAACTCCCACCATAGAGGCACGATTGTGGCGCGCGCGCTGTCGTTGCTCGTCCATTAATTGCTCAAATGCCGCCTCATCAACCCCAATTCCCCGTTCCAGCGCCGCATCGCGCGTCAAGTCGAGGGGAAATCCAAAGGTGTCGTACAGTTTAAAGGCTTCGGCCCCCGACAACATGCCGCCGGTGGGAATCCGGTCGAGCTCCTCCTCTAACACACGTAGGCCTAGAGACAGCGTGGCAAGAAACTTGTTCTCTTCTTGCTCCACAAATCCTTGAATGGCATCCTGACCGTTCACGACCTCAGGATAGGCGGCACCCATCACCCGGCCGACCTCCGGAACCAAGCGATACAAAAATGGTCGATCGAAGCCTAATTTCATGCCGTAGCGCATCGCCCGGCGTAAAATGCGGCGCATGACGTAACCGCGTCCTTCATTGCTAAACGACACACCCTCGGCAAGCAAAAAGCTGATGGCGCGGATATGGTCGGCAATCACGCGAAATGGCATTCCCTCATGCCCACGCGAATACGATTGGCCTGACAGCGTTTCCACAGCACCAATCAGTGGCCGCAAAAGGTCGGTGTCAAAGTTCGATTCCACCCCTTGCATGTATGCGGCCACCCGCTCCAGTCCCATGCCGGTATCGATACTCGGTCTCGGTAGCGGCGTGAGTGTCCCGCTATCGTCTCGCTCATATTGCATGAACACCAAATTCCAAATTTCGCAGAAACGGTCGCACTCACACTGCCCGAGTCCGCAATCCGGACCGCAGGCATACGGGGCCCCCCGATCCACATAAATCTCGCTGCAAGGACCACAGGGTCCCGTATCCCCCATCGCCCAAAAATTATCCTTGGCTCCCATCCGCACGATCCGTTCAGGGGGAACCCCGGCAACCTCCCTCCAGAGGTCATAGGCCTCGTCATCCGTTTCAAAAACCGTGACCCACAGTGCCTCAGAGTCAAGCTTAAGCTCCTCCAACAAAAAGGACCACGCCAGACGTATGGCGTCCCGCTTAAAATAGTCACCAAAGGAAAAGTTGCCCAACATCTCAAAAAAGGTTTGATGACGTGCGGTCATACCCACTTGGTCGAGGTCGTTGTGCTTGCCCCCTGCCCGAAGACATTTCTGCACACTAACCGCCCGACGATAGGAGCGCTGTTCGACACCCAAAAAGACATCTTTAAATTGCACCATGCCTGCGGCGGTAAACAACAAGGTCGGATCGCCAGCGGGAACGATTGGCGAACTCGGCACCACCTGATGCCCATGCTCCTCAAAAAATCGTAAAAATTTCTGCCGAATCACGGCTGCCTGCACCCAGGGCGCCTCCCTCTGTCCGCATAATGCCTTATTGTACCGATGGCGTGGAATGATGGTCAAGGGGAACGGTAAACCGCCGGTAGAGGTGCGTCACCACGACTTTGATCACGGCGGCCACCGGGACCCCAATCAAGAGCCCGGCGAATCCCGCCACTTCACCCCCGGCAAAGATGGCAAAAATCACCACCAGCGGATGGAGCCCCACGGACTCACCGACGACTTTCGGGGAAATCACGGTGCCTTCCAACTGGTGGATCACCACAAATCCAATGGCCGCATAAAGCGATGTCCATGGTGATCGGGTCAACCCCAGCAAAACGGCCGGAACGGCACCCGCGATAGGGCCAACGTAAGGAATCACGTCGGTCACTGCCGCCACCGCGCCAATCAATAAGGCGAAGGGAATACCGAGGATAAACATCCACAGGGTGGACAAGAGCCCCACCACTAACGCCACCATCAATTGGCCACGAATATAGCCGTTCAACGCCCGATCGACATCGAACCCTAACTTGTACACCGATCCGTGCCAATTAACAGGGACGAGCGACCAAAATCGGGCCCGAATGCGGTCGAGATCCTTCAGCACGTAAAACGCCAGGACGGGCGCGATAATCACCGAAAGAACGCCTGGAACCAGCCCAAATACCGTGTGCAACAGCCCTTTCAATCCGGTCAGGAGGCGGCCTTGTAGGTGCTTGCCGGTTCCCGTAATGGCACGACGAATCGCCGGGGGCATCGGCTGCTGGTGAAAACGGTGAAGCCAATAATCCCAGGTCGTTTGCACGCCTTGGGCCAACGAGGGAACATATTTAATCAAATGGACGCTCTCTTGCAGCAGCACCGGCACCATATAGATCACCGCACCGGCGATCACCAACGCTATGAGCGCGTACACCAAAAGAATCGACACAACCCGGCCGAGACCATGACGAGCCATCACGTCAACCAAGGGCGCCATGAGGTAGGCGAGGACAAACGCCAGCACAAAAGGCAGCAAGATGCCCTCAACAACCATGAACAACCAAAGAAGAGCCGCCAAGCATACAACCAGAAGCCCCCAGCGATACCAACGCCGAGGGCTTCGTCTCTCGGGAGTCGAAAGCGGCATGTTAGCTCAGGCGCCGCTTCGCCAAGTGGACCAACCGATTTCCGCCAAACTTCGCGACCCGGTAGGCCGTGGGCGCCATGTGGCGCGCCCGCCTTAAAAGCCCAGGTTTTCGGCTTCTCCGCAATAACCAGAATCCTGCCATCACCGCGCCCATTAACGTTCCCGTCACCATTCCGGACACATATCGTTTCATGAGACTACCCCTTCCAGGCCTTCTGGCTCGATGCGGGAGAGTTCGCCGTCCAACTCCACCCGATACATGCGAACACCTTTATGGCTCAGCGAGAACTCAATATAGCAGTCCCAACAGTAAAATTGCCCGGTGCCCACACGGCCCACGTTTCGTCCCTCGCAGGCGGGGCACAGTGGATCTTTGTCCATTCGGCACTCCCCCTTCTTCATCTCATTGAGAAGGGTTCCCCAGGCGCATATATTTTAATCGCCTCTGCCCCAATCTCAGTGACCTCGGCGATGGGAACCAGTACCGCCCCCGACAACAGATCCCCCACCACCCCCCCGGAGACCACCAGCGCCGTCACCCGAAAGCTTTTCTCATCGAAAATGACATCCTTAAATCGACCGTGAAGCCGCCCCCACTGATCGACCACGGGCCGGTTTCGCATTCGTGCTTGCTCCCGCATGGTGGACTTATGCCACCGTCGCGCCCGGCGCTCTAGAACTGCCGGGCGAAAGACGTCTAGTCCCATCGCGGTGACTCCCACGGACTTCTCGTCGGCGGGTACGAAGCAGGCAGAAAAAAGCCGTGGGGTAAGCACGAACCCTTCGATCCGCGACTCTGCCCACGACACGATAAGGCCTTCAACCAACCGTCGATCCTGTCGACGCCCGTTTATCTTGACGGGCAGGTGAATAATATGCCAAGCACTCAGCATCTGTCCTCCCTAGCGGGAGGCTGGCTGAATCTTCCCTCCCGCCACAAGTACATCGCCTTGATATAACACCGCTACCTGCCCCGGGCTAATAGCCCACTGAGGGTTCTCAAAGCGCACCTCGGCTTGGTATCCGCGAGGGACCCAGCGCGCCGCTTGAGGCTCCATGTTATAGCGAACCTTAGCCTGCCCGGACAAGGAAATCTCCGGCACCCCGCCTGCCACATAGTTAACCTCGCGCACCTGGCAGACGAGACTTTCCGCCTGCTCGCGGGAGCCCACAATCACCTGGTTACGCCCCGCATCTATCCCGACCACATAGCGCGGCTCGGCTGTCGTGAGGCCCAAGCCTCGCCGCTGGCCCACGGTGTAAAAGGCCACCCCTTGATGCTCGCCCACCACATCCCCACGGGTATCCACGATCGCCCCGGGAATTTGGGCCTCGGGTCGCCGACTCTTCAAGTAGCCCTGGTAGTCATTCTTGGGCACGAAACAGAGCTCTTGACTATCCGGCTTGTGAGCCGTCACCAGTCCTCGCGTCTCAGCCACCTGGCGACTCTCCGCCTTGGTGAGGCCCCCCAGTGGAAAGAGCAAATGGCGCAAATCCTCTTGCCCCATAGTGTACATGAGGTAGCTCTGATCTTTTTTCAGATCCACCCCGCGCTTTAAGAAGAACTGCCCCTGCGCTTCTTCCACGCGCACATAGTGACCCGTGGCCAAAAAATCCGCTCCCTTAGATTTTGCCCAATCCCACATGGCCCCAAACTTAATGTGACGATTACAGAGCGCGCAAGGATTCGGCGTCTGGCCAGCCAAATAGGCTTCTTCGAACGGCGCGATCACGCGCTCAAAGAATGGCTGTTCCACATCCACTAAATGGTGCGGAATCCCTAGTTTTTTAGCTACCCGACGGGCATCCACGATTGCCTCCAGACCACAGCAACTGTTGGTGGTCTCAGCAGGCAAATGCCGCATGGTCACCCCAATAACCTCATAGCCCTGCTCTAATAACAAAGCGGCGGCCGCCGAGGAATCGACGCCGCCGCTTAACCCTACGACTACGGTCTTTTTCCCCATCATTATCCTCCTCCAGGAACAACCCGTTCCTCCATCGGCAACAGGGGGCGTTCACGT
>JAKADW010000052.1 GCA_021820165.1 Bacillota bacterium | reverse complement strand
CTTTATCGGCATTGAGCTCTTGTCGCTGCCTCTCTACATCTTAGCGGCCAGCCAGGGGCCCGGTCCGAGCGGCGAGGCCGGACTTAAGTATCTTCTCTTGGGGGCGTTCTCGAGCGGCATTCTCTTGTTTGGTTTGGCGCTCTTGTACGGAGCGTCCGGCACCATGGTGTTTACGCAGTTGGACCCCTCACACATGATTTTGCCCTTGGCGGCTGGCGGGTTGGCCCTCACCGTGGTGGGTCTCACTTTCAAGCTCGGCATCGTGCCGTTTCATATGTGGATTCCGGACGTCTACGAAGGCTCTCCCACTCCGGTCACCAGCTACATGGCATTTGGCACCAAGGTCGGGGCGGCCGCCATTTTGATGCGGTTTCTCTTCTTTGGTTTCGCTTTGGATGCCGGCTGGTGGGGCCCGGCGCTTGGCTACCTGGCGGTGCTGACCATGGTGGTTGGGAACCTCTTGGCCTTGGCGCAAAAAGATCTGAAGCGGCTTTTAGCGTACTCGGGGATTGCCAATGCCGGATATCTCTTAGTGGGGATTGCCGCGCATAATATTCAGGGGGCGCGGGCCTTGTTGTTCTACCTCTTGCCCTATGGGCTCGCAGTATTAGCCGCCTTCGCCGTGATTCAGGTGGTGGCGGGTGAGCGGGAAAGCCTCACGGTTTCGGACTTGAGGGGCCTCTTCCGTCGCTCACCGTGGCTTGCCGCATTCTTGGCCGTGTCGCTCTTGTCGATGGCTGGCATTCCGCTGACGGGCGGATTTGTGGGCAAGTTTTATCTGATTCAGGCGGCTCTCTTTTCGAACCAACCGGGGCTGGCAATTGGTTTGGTGGTAGGTGCCATGGTGGGGTTAGCTGCCTATGTGCGCCCCTTGCAACGGGCCTTTTCGGCCGCGGCCGAGGCCACCGAGACGCCCCTTCATTGGCCTTGGGCGGGTTCGATTGTCTTGGTGGTGGCCGTGATTGGCACCATTGGGCTGGGTGTCTACCCGGCGCCAATAGTGCATATCGTAAACCATTCGGCAGCCTTCTATTGGTTGCACTAGATGGCTTTTCGGCATGATATGATGGGAGCAAGATTGAATCTTACCCCTATGATTATTAAAGGAGACACGCGATTGGGCCTCTTTTCCCTGATTGCCGACCAAATGGCGGCTGTCGATGATCGGTTGAAGGAAGTGCTGGAACAGCATAACCCGGTCGTGCGCGAGGTGTCGGACTATCTTCAAGAGGCTAGCGGCAAGCGGCTTCGACCGGCGCTAGTGATTCTGGCTGGCCAGTTTGGCCAATCCCGGCCGGCCGAAGACCACCTTTTGGACGTGGCCTGCGGGGTGGAAATGATTCATATGGCCACCTTGGTGCATGACGACATTATCGACGGGGCGGAGCTTCGCCGCGGCCTTCCTGCCGTGCGGACCAAGTTTTCCAACCCGGTGGCGGTCCTAGCGGGCGATTTCCTTTTCGCCCGGGCGTTTCAACTGCTGTCCGACACCCGCCGGCCGGAGATTGTTAACTTGGCGGCGGACGTGGTCTACGTGATGTCGACGGGGGAAATAAGCCAGCACTTGGACCAGGGCAAAATCGCTTCCGAGGCCGCCTATTGGCGGCGCATCGAGGCCAAGACGGGATACTTCCTGGAAACCTGCTGCCGGCTGGGTGCGGTGGCGTCGGGTGCCGCCGACCCAGTGGTGGAGGCTTTAGGCCGTTATGGTCATCACATAGGCCTGGCCTATCAGGTGATTGATGATCTGTTGGACTGGACGGCCGACCCGGAGAAACTCGGCAAGGCGGTCGGGGAGGATTTGGCCATCGGGGTATATACGCTTCCCGTGATTCACGGATTGGAGAATGCCGACTTCCGTGAGCCGCTTTTGGCGGCGATGAGCCGTGGCAGCGAGTCGGTGAATCAGGTGCGGGAACTGTTGACCGAAAGCGGGTCCTTAGATTATTGCCGTGAGCGCGCTTCGGATCATCTGAAGGCCGCAGAAGAGGCCCTTCGCCATCTGCCCCTGGGAGCAGAGCGTCAAGCATTGGCTGAAGTGGCCAAATTTATAGGAGTAAGGGATCACTAATATGGAGCGACACGACCGGTTGCGAAAAATACCAGAGACCACCATACGGCGCCTGCCAGCCTATCTTCGGGCTCTGACGCTCACCGGGGCTGATCGGGTGACGTCGGAGGCGTTAGGCCAAGCGGCCGGCTACTCATCGGAGCAGGTGCGGAAGGACCTGGCCTATTTTGGCGCCTTTGGCACCCGCGGGGTGGGCTACGACGTGGCCCTGCTGGCCCAGGAAATCCGCCATATCCTGCAACTCGATCAGGGGGTTCGGGCGGTGGTGGTGGGGGCAGGCCGCTTGGGAACGGCACTGGTCCGGCACACGGATGAAATCGCCAGTGACGTGGTTATTGGCGCGGTCGTGGACGTGAATCCGGCGGTTGTGGGTCTGCCGCTTGGGCATTTGACCGTTGCCTCCCTTGATAGCTTAGAGGATCTCATTGAATCCGAAGACATTGGCATGGGGATTATTACCGTGCCAGCGGCGGCCGCCCAATCGGTTTGCGATCGCTTGGTGGGGGCGGGCGTGAACGCCATTCTTAATTTCGCTCCCACCTCGCTCGTGGTGTCGGATCCCAGTGTCTTTGTGCAGCACATTGATTTGACCTTGGAAATGCAGGCGCTTGCCTTTTTCGTGAGCTCGGCCGCGCGCACCCGCACGTGACGGGTCGCTTTCGGGGCGAGATACCCATGGCCCTCATCGTGCTCAGCTGGGGCATCAACTACGTGGTCACGAAAATCGGCGTGAGCCACATCGCGCCGGTTGATTTTGTCTTTTGGCGCTTTTTGGGAACGGCTTTGGTGGCGTTGCCGTGGATGCTTCGCCATCCGCCCAGCGGGCGGCGGGAGTGGCTCGGGATTCTTGTGATGGGGCTGGTGGGCGTTTCCCTCTACCAATGGCTTTTTTCGACGGCACTCCATCGTACCCTGTCTGCCAACGTGGCCTTTATTTTCAACCTCTCACCGCTCATCACTTTATTGTGGCAGCGGGTGGCGGGAAAAAGATCCCTGGGCCCGCACGTCTGGTGGGGAGCGGGACTCTCCTTTGTGGGGGTGCTGTTATTGGCGCGGGGGACACTCCACGCGGGTGGATATCTCGGAGATATCTTGGCCTTTTCAGCAGCGTCCACATGGAGCGCCTTTGCCCTCATCACCGATCACTTCCGCGTTTCCGTGAAAGGCCTCGCCCAAACAGGCTGGATTAGTGCGGTGGGGGCGCTCGGTCTCCTGCCGTTTGTGCATTTCGAGACGCCGTGGGCGTCGGGGAGTGAGACCGTCTTGCCGCTTCTCTATACGATTTTGTTTGTGACCGTGATGGGTCTTTCGCTCTGGCAAAACGCCGTGGCGAGCCTCGGTGCGGGTCGGGCCTCACTTATCCTCTATCTTATCCCCTTGGTGGCTGCTTTAGCCGGCTGGGTATTTCTCGGGGAGGCGCTGGGTTTGGTTGAGGGAGTGGGGGCGCTGGCCATTCTGATGGGTGTGGCTTGGGCCGACGGGCGATTCTTACGATCGAAAACGGTTGCGGAGACGCCCGTTGCAGAGGAAGGTTGAGGTGGCAGTGGTGAGACTTCCACGGTCTGGCTGGCGCTTGGCGCCCATGACGGAAGAAAAGGCCCACGAGGTGATTGACTGGCAGTATCCGGAACCCTATGCCTTCTATAATCTTACTGGGGAGGTGCTGGGGGAACTTCTCGACGGCTCTTATCGGGTCGCCTTAGAGGAATCGGGGCGGGTGGCCGCCTTTTATTGCACCGGGGCATCAGCGCGCGTCACAGGCGGCCTCTATGAGGAACCGGGCAGCGTGGACATCGGACTGGGCCTCCGCCCGGATCTGACCAGCCGGGGTCTCGGGGGGCCATTTCTCATGGATATTCTCGAGCACCTGGCCGGGACTCTTCAGCCGAAGCAATTTCGTCTGACGGTGGTGGCGGCCAATGAACGAGCCGTGCGTCTTTATGAACGGCTTGGCTTTCGGACCGTGCGCCGTTTTGAGGGCGAGGTCCATGCATTTCTCATCATGCTAGCACCGGTGCCGAACGCGGCCTACCAAGAACACCAGCACCGCCAACGCCAAGAGAATTCGGCCAAGCCAGAGCGCTTGGGGCAGGGCTAGGACGCCGGCCACGACCAATCCCACGGCCGTGACACTATTGGCGAGATTTCGTAGGTCGCGATGGATGCGGGAAAGCTCCGTTTGACCTTTGACCCACTGGATCTGCGTTTCCAGATTGCCCTGGTCCAAGGTGTGTAGCACTTTGGCGGACAAGAGCGGTAATTCCGCGAGCGTGCGAGTGTAGCGCTTGGCTTCGCCAGCCAGGTATCCGGCGGGCCCACCCGCATCCTCGGTGATGAAACGTCTCACATAGGGCGTAAATAGGTCGATGAGGTTGATGTCGGGATAGATGGCGGTGGCAAGTCCCACGAGAATAGCAATGGCGCGGCCCAAAAAGGCAAACGAACCGGGGACTTGGATGGCTTGGTCGCTTAAGATGCTCTCGGCATCGCGAAGTAGTTGGGGCAAATCCAGGCTTCCTAATTGGTTCAAGGTTTCCGCATAATACCGGTCAAAAAGATAGCTTAAGCGGCGGCGGAGCGCGGCCAGGTCGGCCTCCGGGCGTACCATGCCGATGGCCGACATGGCGTCGATGAGACCGCCAGGATCGCGCGTCGAGACGGCTATGAACAGGCGGCGGATGTTCCGCTTGGTGGCCAGGTCCAGAGAGCCTACCATGCCATAGTCGAGTAAAATAATGCGGCCCTGGTCATCGACGAGCAGATTGCCGGCGTGGGGATCGGCGTGATATATGCCGGATTCCAGCACCATGTGGAGATATAGGCGAATCACCCGCTCAGCTACCTGGGGGCGCGAGAGGTGCGCCTGTTCTAAGTCCACCACCTGGTCGATTTTAATGCCGCGGACAAATTCCATAACCAATACCCGGCTGGTGGAGACGTCGGGGAAGGTCTCGGGCACAACGACGGTCGGATCGTGCTGAAGGTCGGCCCGAATGGCCTCGGTATTTTCCAGCTCTTGGTGATAGTTGAGCTCTTCGAAGACCAAGCGGCGAAACTCACGGAGCACCGTTCCCAGATCAAAGGTGCGGCCAAATTGGGTGAAGCGGGTGGCGAGTCTGACGACCCAGCCTAGCGCCTTCAAATCGGCTTCCACAATGCGGTGGATACCGGGTCGCTGCACTTTGACGGCCACTCGGGTTCCGTCGATAAGGGTGGCCTCATAGACCTGACCCAAGGAGGCGGCGGCCACGGGCGTGTCGCTAAACCAGAGAAACCGACCATAAAGTGGGCCGAGCTCCTGCTCGACTAAAGGACGGACAGCCTCCCAAGGAGCGGCCTGAACGTGGTCTTGCAGTTTAGCCAACTCGTCCAAATAGGGTTTGGGCAAGAGGTCAACGCGGCTGGAGAGAAACTGCCCCACCTTAATGAGAAGGCCGCCCATCTCTTCCGCGTGGGTGCGGAAGCGAATCGCTTGGCGGTGATAGAGGGCAGTCATGCGAGGCTCCGCCTCACCGGGTGGTTGGTTCCTCAAGGTCAAGGCGTGCCAAAATAGTTCGATGAGGATAGATACGAAGAGGAAGGTAATCCGGTAGCTTCGCCAGAGCACCGATCCGGCGGACGCGCTGGCGGATTTTTGAGCCATGCTACCCCTCCCTTCTGATGTATTCAGTCTAGCACACTCGTTTATGGGAATAGGGTCATGGAGTTCTGGTTTAACTGTGGTAACCTAAGAGGGGAATTTTTGACGACGCGGGTGTGATCGAGCGTGCTATCGTTCATTCATAATATGACGGCGTTTTCCTGGCTCATCTCCATTGTGGACGTCGCCATTGTATCGTACGGCATATACCGACTGTTTCTATTGATACGCGGCACCCGCGCAGTGCAGCTGATCAAGGGCATTGCCTTGCTTCTCTTGGCGGTTCCGGTATCCAAGTGGCTGAGACTCTCGGCCACCCACATGGTGTTGAAAGATATTGAGGCGATGCTCATTGTAGCCATCCCCATTGTCTTTCAGCCGGAACTCCGCCGTGCCTTGGAGCAATTGGGACAAGGACGCTTTTTTGCCGAGACGATTCTCACGCGCAATGAGGAAGTGGACGTCGCTCGCATGATTGATGAGGTGGCGCGGGCGGCCGACCGCCTCTCTCGCAGTCGCACCGGCGCGCTAATTGTTCTTGAGCGGCAGACGGGACTTCAAGAATATGTGGCGACCGGCACTCCCATCGGTGCGGTGGTGAGCGCCGCCTTATTAGAAAATATTTTTGTGCCGAATACGCCGCTTCATGATGGCGCCTGCATTATTCGCGGCGACCGGGTCTTAGCGGCGGCGGCTTTTTTGCCGCTGACGGAGAGCGCCCAGCCGGGCAGTGAACTCGGAAGCCGGCATCGTGCCGCGATTGGCATTAGCGAGCAGTCGGATGCGATTGCCGTGGCGGTATCGGAAGAGACCGGCTGGATTTCCATTGCGGCCGAAGGGCGCCTCTATCGGCGCCTAGAGGACCGGGCGCTTCGGGAGATGCTGACCCGTTACCTAGGGGCCCGCTCGCACGCAACTTTACGGCTTTGGCATCGAGGTGGCCAACCATGACAGATCGGCTCTTGGAGAACAATACCTTTCTGAAAATCTTGTCGGTTGCCGTGGCGATTTTTATCTGGTTTCGTGCCGGTCCGGCTGTACACGTGACCAATCGCACCATTCAGGGGGTGGTGGTTAACGAGAACAACTTGAACCCTCACTTAACCGTCTTATCCATGACGCCAGGGGCGGTCACGGTGACCATTTCGGGTCCCCCGAGGACCCTTGACTCCAACTCCGCCACGGCCGTTATCGGCGGCGTCAACTTAGCCAGTGTGAAATCGCCCGGAACCTATCTTTTGAAAGTCTCCGCGGCGGTTCCCGCGGGGGTGACGCCGGTGAGCGTCACGCCGAGTCGTGTGCGGGTGACAGTTGCCCGCATCGGCAACAAAAAGCGGCCGGTAGTGGTGCACATTACCGGGACCCCGGCGGCGGGCTATGAATTCTCCGGGGACACCACCGTGTTGAAGGATGCCACCGTTTATGGGCCGACCGGAGCCCTCTCTCAGGTAAAGGCGGTGGAGGGCACCGTGTCTCTTACCGGGCATAATGCCACCTTTAATCAGGAGGTGGTTTTACAACCGGTAAACTCCGCTGGACGGGTCGTGCCTAAGGTACAGGTGAACCCACCGACGGCGACGGTCACCGCCACGGTGAAAAAGAAGCCGCCGGAGAAGGTGCTGCCAGTTGTGTCCCGCCTCACGGGAAAGCCTGCATCGGGCTACACGGTCTCGCAAATTAGTGTGTATCCGTCGTCAGTCACCATCTCGGGGAGTAAGAGCAGTCTCGCCAGTCTCACGCAGCTATACACCGTGCCGGTGAATGTCGCGGGGGCCACCAAGAACATCACCGAGTCGGTGCCGGTCCAACTTCCAGCCAGTACGAGTTTGGTAAAGTCCGGCAACGTTACCGTGACCGTCACCATCGTCAAGGGGAGTTAATACCGTAGTTCTACACACCATAAGGGAAAAGGCGGGATAGAGTTTGGCACTTTTCGGCACAGACGGCGCTCGCGGCGTCGCTAATCACACCCTAACTGCCACCTTGGCCTTTGAGATTGCCAAGGGTGCGGCAGCATTTTTGCCCGAGCGGGCGCGGGTGCTGATTGCCCGCGACACACGGGTGTCAGGACCTCTCCTGGAATCGGCCCTGTCAGCCGGATTTTTGGAATCCGGTGTGGAGGTGATGCTGGCGGGGGTCGTGCCAACGCCGGCATTGGCCTACTTAATTGGCGCCATGGAGGCCGATGCCGGGGTGATGATCTCTGCCTCCCATAATCCTCCCCAGTATAACGGCATTAAGCTTTTGGATCGGGCTGGCCGCAAATGGGAGGTGGCGGACGAAGAGGCGGTGGAAAACACCATCAGCCAAAAGGCCTGGAAGAATCCAGACCCCGAACGAATTGGGCGGCTTTTCCACTATGAGGAGGTTGCCCCGTCCCTTTACCGGAACCGCCTGGTGGAGCTTTTTGCTGGCCGCATGCCGGACTGGTCGGTTGTCTTGGATGTGGGGCACGGGGCGTCCGGGCAAACAGCTCCCGAGATTTTTACGGCGCTGGGGTTGCGTACCCAGGTCATTCATGGCGAGCCGCTTGGCGACCTTATCAACGTGAACTGTGGCGCCACCCACCCGGAGAAGGTACGGGAAGCGGTATTGCGCCGCCAGGCCAATTTAGGACTATCCTTTGATGGGGATGCCGACCGGGTGATTGCTGTGGATGGGGAAGGCCGCATTGTTGATGGGGATGAAATTCTCTATGTGTTGGCCCGATATCTGAAGAGCCAGGGAAAGCTTCCCAAGAATCAGGTGGTCGCCACGGTGATGACCAATCTCGGCATGGAACGGGCGTTAGAAGAGCAACATATTGAGCTCTTGAGAACGCCCGTAGGCGACCGCTTTGTGGCTCAGGAACTCCGTGCCCGGGGCGCCATGCTGGGCGGGGAACAGTCGGGTCACGTCATTTTGAAAGAATGGACGGAAACCGGAGACGGGGTGCTCACCGGGTTGGCGCTCATGGTTGCCCTAAAGGAGATGGGGTTGACGCTGGCGGAGGCGGTCGCACCCGTGGTGCGCTATCCCCAAATCTTACGGAATGTGCCCTTGGAAACGACAATCGAGGACTGGCGCACCATCCCCGGGCTCGAGGAATTGGTGCGGGACGCGGAGACGGCGCTTGGGCAAGAGGGCCGCGTGTTAATTCGATTGTCGGGCACCGAACCGTTGCTGCGGATTATGCTGGAAGGGAGGGATGTGCAGGCGATTAACGAGTGGGCTCACCGGCTCGAAGCGGGAGTTCGCCAAGCCTTGGAGTCGGCTGAGGCCTGAGCGTGTTGATAGAGCGCCGGACCCCCGCTCGGCGGGGGTGACGAGGAGAGGGATCTCGAAATTTCGGCGGGTGACCTCCGGCTACCCAGTAGCCGTCAACTCACGGACAAAGGTCGGCCGTAAGGACGACACAAAACCGTGCGGCTGGGACCGACTCACTTTCCTAATGGAGGCGAGTCACATGTGCGGTATCGTGGGATTTGTCGGCAGAGAAGGCGATGCGCTGCCGTTTATTTTTGATGGCCTGAAGCGTTTGGAATATCGGGGTTATGATTCAGCGGGCATTGCCTTGGCTCATGATGGGCAGATTGCGCTCAAAAAGACCCAAGGCAAATTGGAGGCGTTGGGACAGATCATTGGCGGCATGCCGACGGGAGTGCCTTGTGGCATTGGCCACACCCGTTGGGCCACCCACGGACGCCCCACGGATGCGAATGCCCACCCGCACACCGATTGCACCGGAACCATTGCGACGGTGCATAACGGGATTATCGAGAATTTCCAGGAGTTAAAGCGGGAGTTGGAGGAAAAGGGCCACCGATTCCTGTCGGACACCGACACCGAGGTCATCCCCCATTTGCTGGAGGAATACGGGGGAACCCAGGACTTGGTGGGGGCGGTTCGGCAAGCGGAGCGCCGATTGTCCGGCGCCTACGCCTTTTTAGCCATCTCCGCCCTGGAGCCTGACCGGATTGTCGCCGTGAGACGCTCAAGTCCTCTGGTCATTGGCCTCGGCACGGATGCCAATTATGTCGCATCGGACTTCAGTGCCTTTCTCGCGGCCACCCGCCGCGCCTTGGCGCTGGAGAACGGGGACATGGCGGTGGTCACACCGCAATCGGTGACCGTGACCGATATGGAGGGCCACACTGTCAAACGGGACGAAATCACCATTGATTGGGACATTCGTCAGGCGGAACGGGGCGGATATGCCCATTTCATGTTGAAAGAGATTATGGAACAACCCGATGTCTGGGGCGATTGTCTTTTGGGGCGGATCGAAGATGACCATGTAGTGGTAGAAGAGCTGGGACTCTCGTTCGAGGCCTTGAAGAAGATTCGTCGCATCCAAGTGGTGGCTGCTGGCACCGCCTATCATGCCGGGCTTG
>JAKADW010000051.1 GCA_021820165.1 Bacillota bacterium | reverse complement strand
TAAGATTGGTGGCTCACGTGGTGAAAAAATATCATAATAGCGGCGAAGCTCCGGATGATCTCATCTCTATCGGAACGATTGGCCTGATTAAAGGTATCGACTCGTTTGATCCCGATAAAGGGGTGCGGCTGGCCACCTACTGCGCTCGCTGTATTGATAATGAAGTACTGATGCATCTACGTCTAAAGAAGAAAAGCAGTCGAGACGTGAGTCTTTATGATCCCATTGGTGTAGATCGTGAGGGAAACGAAATCTCGCTTCTGGACGTGTTGGGCACGGAAGGGGATGTGGTGGCCGAACAGGTGGAAGTGGACGTGGTGATGGAGTGGATTCGGGACTTCGTGAAGGATCTCACGCCCAAAGAGAAATTGGTCCTCGACTTGCGGTTTGGACTTTACGGCCATGAGCGGCTGACGCAACGGGATATTGCCCGAAAGCTCGGCATCTCTCGAAGCTATGTCTCCCGCATCGAGAAACGGGCGGTGAGAAAAATTCTTCGGGAAATGGATGTGGGCGCGCCCAGGGAGAAAAATTAACTCCCCCCGGCTTCGGGGGGAGTCCATTCAGTCCAGAACGTCGATATAGACATCGCCGTCTTCAACTTTAACCGGGAAGGTGCGGACCGGCGAAAATGCCGGAAAATGTTTGGCCTTGCCGGTTCGGATATCGAATCGCCCGCCATGGCGGGGGCACTCAACAATGTAACCGTATTGTTCGCCTTCCGAGAGGGAGGCCTCGGCGTGGCTGCACAAGTCGTCAATGGCATAAAACTCATCTTCGACCCGAAACAATGCCACCTCGGTATCACCCAATACGACTAACGTTGGTTGGCCCGATGGGACCTCGGCGGCCTTCATGACGCGCGTGAACGCCACTAGCCAATGGCTCCTTCCATCTCGAATTTAATCAGCCGGTTCATCTCCACCGCGAACTCCATGGGGAGTTCCCGAGTGAAAGGCTCGATAAAACCGAGGATAATCATACGCGTGGCTTCCTCATCCGAAAGACCGCGGCTCGTCAGGTAAAACAGCGCTTCCTCACTGACCTTGGTGACGGTGGCTTCATGCTCCATCTCCGCATTGGCGTTGGAAACCTCGCTGTAAGGGATGGTGTCCGAAGTCGAATCATCATCCATGATCAGGGTGTCGCACTTGACGTTGGCCTTCGCTTCTTCGGCATTGGGCGCAAAGTGCACCAATCCGCGATAGGTGGTCTTTCCGCCGTGCTGACTAATGGACTTCGACACAATCGTCGAGGTCGTGTGAGGTGCGGCGTGAATCATTTTTGCACCGGTGTCCTGGTGCTGACCCTTACCCGCCACAGCGATGGAAAGCACCATGCCTTTGGCCCCTTCGCCGACCATGTACACGGAGGGGTACTTCATGGTGAGTTTGGACCCAATGTTGCCGTCAACCCATTCCATGGTCGCGTTCTTATACGCGACCGCCCGCTTGGTGACTAAATTGTAGACGTTTGGCGCCCAATTCTGCACCGTGGTGTAGCGCATCCGCGCGCCATCCTTGACCAAAATTTCCACGACCGCGGAGTGCAACGATTCGCTGGAGTAGATGGGCGCCGTGCAGCCCTCCACGTAATGGCCGAACGAATCCTCTTCCGCGATGATTAGGGTTCGCTCAAACTGCCCCATATTTTCCGAGTTGATACGGAAGTAGGCCTGTAGCGGAATGTCCGTCTTGACCCCCTTGGGGATGTAGACGAACGAGCCGCCCGACCAGACCGCCGAATTCAATGCGGCAAACTTATTGTCCTCTGGCGGAATTACGGTGCCAAAGTATTCCCTCACCAGTTCTGGATACTCCCGTAGGGCGGAATCCGTGTCGGTAAAAATGATGCCCTTCTCTTTCAGATCCTCCCGTATAGAGTGGTAGACGACTTCCGACTCGTATTGGGCGGAAACCCCGGCCAGGAACTTCCGCTCGGCTTCGGGGATGCCTAGACGCTCAAACGTATCCTTAATCGCCTGTGGCACATCTTCCCAGGTTCGGCCTTGATTTTCCGACGGCTTCACGTAGTAGACGATATCGTCAAAGTTCAGGGTGCCCAGGTTGCCTCCCCAACCGGGCATGGGCTTCTTAAAGAAGACGTCCAAGGCATGAAGGCGAAAGTCCAGCATCCACTTGGGTTCTTTCTTAATGCGCGAGATCTCCTCGACGGTTTGGCGAGTGAGACCTCGTTGAAACTTGAGGACCCCTACATCGCCATCATTAAACCCGTACTGGTACTCGTCGTTAACAATCGGCTTTGATGCCATGGTTCTCCCTCCTTTTGGGGCGGCGCTAGTCCTCCGTCAATGCCTTCTCAAGAGCATTGTGCGCCAACGTGGCGCATTTGACACGACTAGGAAATTGGGAAACACCCTGAAGCGCTTCCAAATCACCCAGCGGTACGGGGCTCGGCGTCCCGGTTAAAAAAGCTTTGAAGTGACGGGCCAAAGCTAAAGCGTCGTCAATGGAACGCCCCTTGATGGCGTCGGTCAACATCGACGCTGAGGCCATACTAATCGAGCAACCGTGTCCAGTGAACCCGACATCTGTCACTTTGCCATGATCTAATTGTAGATCCAATCGGATCTGATCGCCACAGGTTGGATTCAATAATCCGACCGTTTTAGTCGGATTTTCCAGTTGTTTTTTGTTGCGTGGCGTCTGATTATGGTCAAGGATCGTTTCCCGATACAGGTCATCTAAGTTCATCGGCGAAAATACCTCTTTGTCTCTAAAATCGCCTCTTTGAGACGTTCAACATCCTCATCACTATTATAGAGGTAGAAACTTGCTCGGGCAGTGGAGCCGACGCCCAACCAGGCCATGAGAGGCTGAGCACAATGATGGCCCGCCCGGATCGCCACACCTTGGGCGTCGAACACCTGGGCCACATCGTGGGGGTGAACTCCATCGATATTGAAGGCCACCGCCCCGGCGTGAGGGCGACGAGGGCCATAGACCGACACACCGGGGATTTGGCTCAGGGTCTCGAAAGCCGTCTCGCCTAATTGTTGACTGTGCTCAAAGATGGCGTCCATGCCGATTTTCGTCAAATAGTCGACGGCTGCTCCGAGGCCCACGGCACCGCCAATGTTAGGCGTTCCTCCCTCAAACTTGGCAGGAATGTCAGCCCATGTGGCCGTTTCTCGATCGACGTAGCTAATCATCTCCCCCCCAAACATCACGGGCTCCATTTGTTCCAAGAGCCGGTATTTGCCCCAGAGAGCCCCGATTCCGGTGGGTGCGCACATCTTGTGACCCGAGAAGGCTAAGAAGTCCGCTCCCAGCACTCCGACCTCGGTAGGTTCGTGGGGAACTGATTGAGCACCATCAACGACGACAAAGCCGCCATTTTGGTGCACCAGCTCCGCGGCCTCGGCAATGGGATTAATGGTTCCCAAGACATTGGAGATGCGTGACAGGGCAAGAATGCGCGTTTTGGGGGAGATGACCGCCTTTAGGGCGTCGGCCGTGATGGCACCCTCAGGCGTCAATTCCACATAGCGCAGCCGGGCGCCCTTTCGTTGCGCGAGTTGCTGCCAAGGGATGAGATTCGAATGGTGCTCCATCGGCGAGAGGACGATATCATCGCCCGCATGGACCACTAAATCCCCAAACCCACGGGCCACTAAGTTCAACCCCTCCGTGGTTCCCCTGGTAAAGATTATCTCCTCGGGACGTGTGGCCCCGATGAAGGCGGAGACCTTCCGTCGTGCCCCGGTAAACTGTTCCGTGGCCTCATCCGCCAAGGTGTGAACACTGCGCAAGACGTTGGCGTTGGACTCGTGATAGTAGCGGTCAACCGCTTCCAGGACCTGGGTTGGCTTTTGAGAGGTAGCCGCCGAATCCAGCCACACCAAGCGGTGGCCATTGATCTTCCGATTCAAAATGGGGAAGTCACGGCTCACGTCGACCAAGGGCCTAATCATGTGTAATCTTCCTTTCCACCGCCTGCCAAGCTTCCGCACGCAATCCCTCGATGGGGATGCCGTCAATCACCGGGGCCAAAAAGCCATGGACAATCATGCGCTCGGCTTCTTTTTCGGTCAGCCCCCGGCTGGTCAGGTAGAAGATGGCGCCTTTATCGACCGGGCCGGCACTGGCGGCATGGGCGGCATAGACGTCCCGCTCATCAATTAATAGGGAGGGGATAGCGTCAGCGCGCGCTTCTTCCGAGAGCATAAGGGTCTGCTCCTTTTGACGGCCGTCGGAGCCTCGGGCCCCCTGATCAATCTGCGTCAGCCCGGTAAAGACCGAGCGTGAACGTCCCTTCATCACCCCGCGGGCCACCATGTCGCTTTTTGTGTAAGGGGCATGATGAAAACTTCGGGCGGTGAAGTCCTGGTGTTGCTGGCCGGTGCCAAAGAAGACGGTAATACTCTTGGTGGATGCTCCGGGCGCCTTAAGATGGGTGACATGGTCTCCCACCAGAAGCCCAGCACCGAACTCACCGATGAGCCATTCGAGGTGCGCGTCATTTTGGATCTGGGCTTGCCGGTGGATGAAGCCTTCCACTCGGTCCGGGCACTGCTGGATACATCCAAATTGAACGCTGGCGCCGGCCTCCAAAAACACTTCACTGTTGTGCGAGAAGAGCATGCGGTCATGACCGCCGTCGCCGGTGAGCCGCTCCGTTATGAGGACGCGACTCCCTTGACCGACCACAACGATGTTACGACTGAAGAGAGCCGTCTCCTCGGCATCCAGATCGATCTCAAGAGAAATGGCTATCGGTTCGGGCAAATGGGGTGGAACGTAAAGATAAGTGCCAGCCGTCCACAGCGCTGCGTTCAGCGCCGTGATCTTATCGTCCTGGTCCCCAATCAGCGTTCCTAAATATTGTTGGACCGGTTCAAAATTCAGGGCGTCTTTCAGCGGCCGCAACACGAGCCCCCGTTCGGCCAACGACTCCGGGAGACTCACCTCGACCGTGTCCCCGCCCGTCCAGCGGACCGACAACTGAGCCCCGGTCGGTTCCATCGATTTCACCGGTTGGAGCGAATGATGGGGGAAGAGGGAAATTTGGTCCAGCTTGCGCTTTTTAAGCGGCGTCCGCTCCAGTTTCGGCCAATCCAACCTCAATGATGCCTCGGCCGCCGCTAGACGGCGTTCTTGGACCCATTGCGGTTCGATCGCGGCACGGGATTGAATCCACTCGCGGAAAGTGTCCTCTGTTGCAGTCGTGAGTGTCTCAGCCATTCCCATCCCCCCTTAGGCCTGCCCGGCCGATTTGGCCAGTTCGTTGCGAACCCACTCGTAACCTTTTTTGTCCAATTCGGCGGCCAGGTTCGCGTTTCCAGACTTCACAATGCGTCCGTCCACCATGATGTGAACCACGTCCGGTTTGACGTAGTCTAAAATTCGCTGGTAGTGGGTGATAATCAACGCCCCAAAATCCGGTCCTTTCAGGGAGTTCACCCCTTTACCCACTACTTTGATGGCATCAATGTCCAGTCCGGAGTCGATCTCATCTAAAATGGCTATGCGAGGTTTCAGCATCAGCATCTGGAGAATCTCGTTGCGTTTCTTTTCCCCACCGGAAAAGCCTTCGTTCAGGTAACGGTTGGCGAATTTCGGGTCCATATCTAAAAAGCGCATCGCCTCGTCAAGACGGTCGCGAAATTCCTTTAGGGAAATATTGTTGCCCTCGCCGCGACGGGCGTTAATGGCTGCTCGAAGAAAGTTGGCGGTGGTTACGCCGGAAATTTCACTCGGATATTGCATGGCAAGAAAGAGCCCACGACGGGCGCGCTCGTCAGTCCTCATGACGGTGATGTCGTCGCCGTCCAACGTGACTTGCCCTTTTGTCACGGTATAACGGGGGTGGCCCATCAGGGTTTGTGCGAGCGAGGTCTTGCCGGTGCCGTTAGGGCCCATGATGGCGTGAATTTCGCCACCCTTCACCGTCAGGCTCAAGCCCTTCAAAATCGGTTTGTCGTCGATCTGCATATGAAGATCGTGAATGACTAGTTCCGGTGTTGACATAGAAGCCTCCTAATCCGTACCCATTTCTGAGTAGTTTACTCAGTATTCCTAGCTCCAGTGTATCTGTGTCCGGCGAATTGTCAACCAATCCCGACTAGGGTGCCCGACTGGGCTAATTTCCATCGACAATTTGGCTGTGGTCTCATAGTTCCTGGTATACTGGCACAGAATGGTGGGGAGGGGAGCGAAGAGTATGATTGACATCCTTCAGCCACGACTTTTCGTGCAATCGATCTATGACATCGACCTGTCCCGCCTGGTGAATCGGGGCGTCAAGGGGCTTATTCTCGACCTTGATAATACCTTGGTGGGATGGAATCAGCCGAATGCTTCGCACGAGCTCATGGAATGGCTCGGGGAGGTACGCCAGCATCAGTTGAAGAGTTGCATCGTGTCCAACAATCTCAGCGAACGGGTTGAACTCTTTGGCCGCGAGATCGGGGTCATGGCCATCGCCAAGGCGGCCAAACCTCGGCGGCGAGCGTTCCGCTTGGCGATGCGTAAGATGGGCACCCACCATCGTGAAACGGCGGTCGTCGGGGATCAAGTGTTTACCGACATTCTGGGCGGCAATCGATTAAATTTGTTCACGATTTTGGTGCGGCCCATGAATGAGCAGGAATATTGGGCAACCCGGGTGGTGCGCCGGGTGGAGCGCATGCTTTTACCCGACCATGAGCCCCTATCGACGCAGCATCGTACTTAAGGAGGACCCGTGGCGGAGTCGTTAGCGCTCTTTTCAGTCTTTGGCAAGCCGATTGTCCACTCGCTTTCCCCAAACCTACATAATTATGCCTTTCGCGTTTCCAACCGTACTGCGTTTTATTTTCCCACGGAAGTCGCGCCCTCCGAGCTCGTCCTGAAATTGGAGGCGTTTCGTTGCTTGGGGGGGCAAGGGGTTAACCTCACCCGGCCTCTCAAAGAATCGGTATTGCCGCTTCTTATTCGCCAGAGTGAGTGGGTTCAGGTGTCGGGTGCCGCCAATACGCTGGTGTGGACAAAAGAGGGGTGGGTGGGGGAGAACACCGACTGCCAAGCTCTCTATCGGAGGCTTCCTCAAGCCAGCGGAGAACCGGCCTTGATTCTCGGGGCTGGGGGCGTAGCACGGGCGACGGCGGCGGTGTTGTCCCGACGCGGCTACGAGGTATGGGTAGCGGCTCGTAATCCCCGCCAGGTGGTCTTCACCCAGAAGACGTTACGGTGGGAGGAGAGGCTCACCCCGATGTCGTGGGCGGTGGTGGTTAATGCCACGCCTCTCGGGCAGCTGGGGGAGGGGGACGAGTCCCAATGGCCGCGTCCTGTGGCGGGAGGTCTGGCGGTTGATTGGGTATATCGACCGCGGCGGACAACTTTTCTCGATGGGGCTGAGAAGGCGGGCGCGCGGATTATTGATGGGTTGGGGTTGCTGGTCGATCAGGCGGCCATCAGTTGGCTTAGCTGGTTTGGCACAGAAGGGCCAAGAGAGGCCATGTGGGAGGCGGTCCAAGCGTGGTCATAGGGGTAGCGTGGGCCCTTGTTGGATCGCTTTTGGTTTATTCCACAGCGTCCTGGTGGGGAGCGGAGGCTTCCTCAACGGATCGTCGAGCGGCGACTTTGTTGACGCTAATGGCGGGGACGGGAACCGCCTTAGTTTTTCCTCAGGCAAGATTTTGGCCGGTTATTTTGACCGCCATATTGGCGGTGGTCGCCGTGGTTGATCGCCGCCACCATATCATTCCCAATCGTCTCACGGCCACGGCGCTGGTGTGGGGGGTAGCGGTGAGACTTCAAGAGGGGCGCTGGCTTCTGTCGGCCATTCTAGGGATGGCGATTTTTCTTTTTTATTTAACGGTTCATGTAGTTACCCATGGAGGATTAGGCATGGGGGATGTCAAATTGGCAGGAGTACTGGCCTTTGGCTTGGGATATCCCGCCGGGTTGGTGAGTATGGTGGCGGGGATGTGGGCCGCTGGCATCTATGCGTTGTTTCTCATAGCGGCGCGACGGCGCGGCACGGGATTAATAGCGCTGGGGCCGTTTTTGGCATTCGGCGGCTTTGTAGGACTACTAGATCTGGTGCATTAGGAGGGATACGTATGGAGAAGTGGCGTTACATGACAGCGGGGGAGTCGCACGGGCCAGGATTGGTGGGCATTGTGGAAGGGGTGCCGGCCGGAGTGCCTTTGACCCGGGAACTGATTGACGAAGATTTAGCGCGCCGCCAAAAGGGGTACGGACGAGGTGGCAGGATGGCCATCGAACGCGACCGGGCCGAAATTTGGGGCGGAGTGCGGCATGGTCTTACCTTAGGCAGCCCAGTCGCCTTAACCGTGACCAATCGAGACTTTGAGAACTGGCGTGAGTCGATGTCGCCAGACGCCGGCACGCCCGATAGAATTGTCACCCGGCCTCGTCCGGGCCACGCCGATCTGGTGGGAGGCATCAAATACGGCCATCGTGACTTAAGAAATGTGCTAGAGCGCGCGTCGGCACGCGAGACGACCATGCGGGTGGCGTTGGGGGCGGTGGCACGGGCCTTCTTGCGTTCCCTGTCTATTGAGGTCGCGGGTCATGTGGTCAGTATTGGACCGGTACACGTAGAGCCGCGCGAGGTGACGCTAGAGGCTATTCGCCAGGCGGAAGGGTCGCCGGTGCGGGTGGTGGATCCAGAGGTAGCCGGCCGCATGATGAAAGCGATTGACCAGGCCAAAGAAGCGGGCGACACCTTAGGGGGCACCTTTGAGGTGGTTGCTTTTGGCCTTCCCGTAGGCTTGGGAAGTTATGCGTCCTGGCATCGGCGCTTGGAGGCACGACTTGGAGCGGCCTTGTTGTCCATTCCCGCCATGAAAGCCGTCGAAGTGGGTACAGGGTTTGACCAATCCGAGCATCAAGGTTCCGGAGTCCATGATGCGATTTGGTGGGAGCAGGAGACGGGCTTTACGCGACGCACGAATCGCGCCGGGGGTCTTGAAGGTGGAATCACGACCGGAATGCCCCTGAAAGTGCGGGTGGGGATGAAGCCGCTCTCGACCCTGACGTCCCCCTTAGGCTCATTTGACATCGAGAGCAAAGAACCATTCTTAGCGACGGTGGAGCGCTCCGACGTGACGGCGGTGCCGGCGGCGGTGGTGATTGGGGAAGCCATGGTCATGCATGTGTTGGCCGATGCGATTTTGGAGAAGTTTGGAGGAGACAGTGTGAAGGAAGTCAGCCAACGTCTTCAGGCGTGGACGCGCTATGCCCAAGAGTTCTAATCGCCTCGCGCTGATTGGGATGATGGGAGCCGGCAAGTCAACCGTGGCCGAGATTCTCCACACCCAGTGGGGATTCCCCTGGGTCGACGTGGATCGAAAGGTTGAGGAGCGCTTTGGGGCGCCGGTAGCGACAATTTTTCGCGATCGCGGGGAGGCAGCATTTCGTGCCTTGGAACGTGAGGTGATGCTTGAGATCTGTCAAAGTCCCGGACCGACGATTGTGTCTCTGGGAGGCGGGGCGCCCATGGATCCCGATTGCCAGCGTCTTCTTGCCGAGGAGTTTTGGGTGGCCTGGCTTGATGCGCCCGCATCCGTGCTTTACGCCCGGGCGCAGAGCCCCGAACGACCGCTCGCGAATCTAGGGTTCGAGGCCTTCGAGGCACTTTTTCAGGGGCGTCGGCGCACCTACCAACGGCTTTCTGATGTGACGGTGGACGTGTCGGTTCGCTCGGCGTCCTCGGTCGCCGATGACATTACAAAATGGTGGAAGGACGAAAAACATGTCCGGGTCTGAGTCTCTTATCGCGTATCGTCGAGAATCGTCATCGCGGCTTCTCTTTGGGTCTTCGTGGTCGGAATCGGTTCGAGACCTCGGCCCCCGGCGTCTTTTGATTGCTGATGCGTCGTTGGCTAAATGGGTGACCGAGACCGCCCAGGAAACGGGTGCTGAAGCCGTCCTGTCGCTCCCGCTGGGTGAGGCGGCTAAAAACTTGGAGTCGGTGGCGCGCGTTTACGCGTGGCTTGGTGAGCAGAAGACCACCCGGGACACCGTTTTAGTTTCTATGGGAGGGGGAGTGGCGACCGATTTATTGGGGTTTTCGGCCGCCACGTATCTTCGGGGCATTCGTTGGGTTGCCGTGTCGACCACCTTATTGGGGCAAGTGG
>JAKADW010000050.1 GCA_021820165.1 Bacillota bacterium | reverse complement strand
GTCTCGAACGGCAGCCATTGCTGGTGTTTCAGCAGCATCTCATTCAAACCACGGAAAGACATCCGTGCATCCGCCGTCACCACCAAGTCCTCGGGCTGAGCCCATAGCTGAGCCGGGTTGGCCGTCCCCAGCGGAAGCCGACGGATCTCCGGGTCAAGCGCCAACGAACGGCCGCGGCAGCCAAACACTGAAATCCGCTGACCGGAATCCACTGCCTGCCGGAATTCCTGAAGCATCTCTTTTTCGAGGTTCGTAGAGAGGTGCTGGTCGTTCATGATGGACTCCCAAGGTAGCCGTGCTGATGGTAGGCGTTCCAGACCAGATCAATGGGGTGCGTGACCCCAGGCGCCTCCTCACGTTCTTGAAGTCCTGACTGGACGTGCATCAAACAGCCGGGATTAGCTGCCGCCACCCATGACACCCCATCAGGAATATCCTCGACCTTTCGGTGCAACAATGCCAGGGCCATTTCGGGATGCGTTAGATTATAAATGCCGGCCGATCCACAGCAGCGGTCGGCATCTTTCATCTCGCGAATGCGATAACCCGCTTGGGTGAGAAGCCAACGGGGCTCCCGGCGAATGCCTTGCGCGTGGGCCAGGTGGCACGGATCTTGCACCGTCACCGTCTCCTCCCCCGCTTGCAGCGGCGGTAGATCCAACTGCGCTAGGACCACCGTGGCATCCTCAACGGCCGCCTCGAAACGGGCCGCTCGCGCTTCCCATTGACGGTCGCCCGAAAATAGGGCGGCGTACTCTTTCAAGGTTGAACCACAGCCGGCGGCGTTCACCACCACGCGGGTCGCCCCCGATCGTTCGAAGGCCACAATGTTGGCCATAGCCCAGCGACGTGCTTGGTCTGGCGCACCCCCATGGAGGTGCAGTGCCCCGCAGCAGCGTTGATCTGCCGGGGTTACCACCTGAAGCCCTCCGAACCTCAGCAAATCCACCGTGTGACGATTGGTGTCGGCGTAGATGGCATCCATAATGCACCCCGTGAACATCATGACCCGTTCACCCGAGCCGCTGCCATTCTCGGGTTGATAGAAACGGCTTAGTTGACGGGGTAAATGCGCTGGCAGTCCACGTGCCAGGCTTCTCGCGGCCGGCGGAACAAACTTCAACCGGGTAAGCCATGGTCCGAAGGTGGGGTGGCGGGAGGCCCGGCTCAGTCGCTGCAACAAACGTAGCCCGATGGAGGATCCAAACAATACGCTCATCGGTCTTATCATGCGGCGAAACTGCTTCATAGCCTCCGGGCCCCGCTCCAAAAGGATAGGGGCCGCCTCAGCACGCCAAGCCTCGACGAGATGCCCGGTGGCCACGTGCGCTGGGCAGACCTCTTCGCACGCCCGGCAGTCGAGGCAGTCGTCCAATGCGCGCATGGCATTGTCGTTCAGCCGAAGAGGATCCTCCGCCAAGCGCTCCAGCAAAAAGATTCGACCCCGTGGGGATTCCGACTCTAGGCCGGTGACTTGATAAGTGGGGCAGGCCGACAAGCAGAGACCGCAATGGACACACTGATCGGCATCCAGTGTGACCGTGGGGCGTCGTGCGCTGTGCTCCAAGTGGGCACCCCCTTTCGCTCACTCCTCTTTCCACTGATATTCGGGAACAATCAGAAAAAACCTGCGTGCCACTTTAAAGTTATGGTAAATGTCTGGCCACTAATTGCGCGGCCGCCACGATAGCGGGACCCACCTCCATAGCCCTCTCTAACGAAAGGCGCGCGCTCGGAGCGGAAATTCCAATGGCCCCGCGAACGCGGCCCCGAACATCCACAATGGCGGCCGCCACGCAACGTGCACCGATTTCTTGCTCCTCATCATCGATGGCAAATCCCCGGCTTCGCACCCGCGCCAACTCCGCGTCCAAATCGCGCCATTGAGCTAAAGTCCCTGGGGTAAGTCGAGGCAATTCCGGATGTGAAGCTTTCAAACGCTCGACGCGAACCGGGTCGATGGCCAACACCGCTTTTCCCACGGCCGTACAATGCATAGGAGCCCGTCTTCCCACATTGAGCTGCATGCGTAAGAGATTCTGAGCATCCACGGTGGCCACATACACCATGGTTAAGTTATCTTCCACCGCCAAGTTGACGGCCTCGCCCAGCGACTGTGCCAACCGTTCCATGGCTGGCTCGGCCGCCCGATGAAGCGGCCATGAGCGCATGGCCCGGCCCCCCATCTCCACCAACCTGAGACCCACGCGATAATTGCCTTGCTCCTCATCTTGCACCGCGTATCCCAACCCCATGAGCGTGTGCAAGAGCCGATAGGCGGTACTCTTATGCATCTCGGCCAGACTAGCTAATTGCCCCAGTGTGAGTTCCGTGTGTTGTGTCAAGAGCTCCAATAGCCGGATCGCCCGCTCCACTGACTGTACTCTTGAGGCACTAGTTGCCTCCATCTCGTCATCTTCCATCTTCGCTCGTCAACTCCCGACCACTTGTGCTTCTCTAAGCATACGCCCCGCCCGGGTCGGCTTCCAGCTATAGAGTGTGAGGGCGAGGGAGAAACGGCTACTCGAGGTATCTTTCGGCGACCGTGGTGAGAAAGTCAGGGAGTACGGGTGTCAAGGACACGTCCTCCAAAATCTGGCGGGCCTTCCTTAGCCGCACTCTCGCATCGGAATCCTGCCATTCTTGCTGGATTTTAAGGATCTCCTCATCCACCAAGCCCTCGACCCAGGCTTTGGTGACCGTCCTCCCGTCGACCAATGTGGCGCCATACCGAATCCACTGCCAGAGCTGCGCGCGCGAAATTTCCGCCGTGGCGGCATCCTCCATAAGGTTAAAGATGGCGGCGGCACCCACGCCGCGAAGCCAAGACTCCAAATAGCGAAGTGCCACCTGAATGTTGCCGCGAACACCCGACTCAGTGACCGCCCCGCCGGGTACAGCGAACGTGAGGAGTTCCTCGGCCGTGCGCACCTGCTCCTCCGACCACTGCCCCCCCTGATTGGGTCGGGATCCCAAATGCCGGTCGAACACCGCTTTGGCCACCGGCACCAAATCGGGGTGCGCGACCCAGGTGCCGTCGAAACCATCGTTGGCCTCCCGCTCCTTATCCTCTTCCACCCTTATGAGGGCCTCGCGATTGACGTCTGGGTCTCGGCGACTCGGGATGAAGGCGGCCATGCCGCCGATGGCGTGGGCGCCGTGACGATGGCATACTTGCACCAGATGGGTGGCATAAGCGCGCATAAAGGGCACGGTCATGGTCACTTGAGCACGGTCAGGCAGGAGAGCCTCGGGACGATTGCGGAACTTCTTGATGATGCTAAAAATATAATCCCAGCGGCCAGCGTTGAGCCCCACCACGTGGTCTTTGAGTTCATAGAGGATTTCCTCCATCTCCAAAGCGCCCAAAATCGTCTCGATGAGGACTGTAGCCTTTATGGTCCCGTGATCCAAACCAAGGTGGTCTTCAGTGAAGTTGAAGACATCCTCCCAAAGTTTTGCTTCCGCCGCCCCCTCCAGTTTGGGAAGGTAGAAGTAGGGTCCCGTCCCCCGCCGGATCAGACGTTCCCAATTGTGAAAGACATAGAGGCCAAAATCCATCAATGCCCCGGCGATGGGCTCCCCGTCCACCACGATGTGTGAATCCGTCATGTGCCAACCACGGGGCCGCACCACCAGGGTCGCAATCTGGTCGTTCAAACGATAGGCTTTGCCATTCTCGCCGACGAAGTCGATGCGCCGGTCAATGGCATCGGTGAGATTGATTTGACCCTCAATCATGTTCCGCCAGGTTGGGGAATTCGCATCTTCAAAGTCGGCCATGAAAACCTGAGCTCCCGAGTTAAGCGCGTTGATAACCATTTTCCGATCAGTCGGCCCGGTGATCTCCACACGCCGATCCTGGAGATCTTGAGGGATATCACCCACCCGCCATTTGCCTCCCCGAATATGCTCTGAGTCCTTCCGGAAGGTCGGCATAAAGCCCGCATCGAGTTGCTCCTGCAAGGACCGGCGTGCCGCGAGGAGCGCACGTCTCCGAGATTCGAAGCTCCGATGCAACGTTTCCAAGAACGTCAAGGCGGATGGCGACAACACCTGAGCGTATCCCGGCTCGATGGTCGCTCGCACCTGAATTCCACTGTCCGACATGCTTAACCCTCCTATTTCGTAATGTGAAACACCATTCCATTTATAAGTCATTCTACGCAACCGTGCTCTGATCCTGCCTAAAAGTTTTCCGCGCGAAAAAAACGCCGCCGCGATGATCATTTCCGGCATGGGTGTTTTCGTGCGCCATATCCATAAAATAGGAGGATTTTTGCCAACTTTCCGCGAATATCCTCTAATGCGCAAAACATTGTTTCGTCTTGGGAAACAAGGAGGGAGATTCCCGTGTTTCATCAAATACTGAACCCCGCCTCCAGCTTGTACCTCACCGCTCTCTTGGCCTTGATTCCCTTCATCGTGCTGTTGGCGCTGTTGGCTGGGGTCCGGCTAACGGCATGGCTCACCACCATTATTGGTGGGGCTGTCACCCTAATCATGGCGGCCACCATTTGGAAAATTCCTTTGGGAACGGGCCTTCACGCCTATCTCCTCGGTTCCCTGACCGGATTTTGGAACATCGACTGGATCACCTTCTGGGGGGTGGTCATCTTCAATACGTTGATGCTGACGGGTGTCTTCGATACTTTTAAAACCTGGCTGGTAAGTCAGGCCACCGCCGATATTCGCGTCCAAACTATTTTGTTGGCATGGTCGCTGGGAGCACTCTTAGAAGGGTTGGTCGGCTTTGGCTATCCCTGGGCGGTCATGGCCCCCATTCTTATTGGGTTTGGTATTGTCGAGTTGGACGCCATTCGCGTGGCGGCCATCGCCAATAACGCACCGGTGTCCTTCGGTGCCCTGGGTGTGCCCATTATTGCCCTGGCGTCGGTCACCGGGCTTCCGCTATTGGACTTGTCGGCCTCGGTCGGGAAAGTTGTCGCCCTTTTAGCGCTGCTGCCGCCCTGGGTATTGATCTATTTGGTCACCGGCAAGAAAGGCTTCCGCGACGGCTGGCCCTTGGCGGTGGTGGGTTCCCTCTCCTACATTCTGGGCCAGTTTCCCGTGTCCCAGTGGGTGGGACCCTACCTCCCCGACGTGAGTGGGTCACTGGTCTCCTTTGCCTGCCTGATTCTGTTTTTGAAAATCTGGCGCCCAAAGCGCATCCTTGGCTACGGCGGAGTCGAAATGGATGAGGTGGCGGCTACCCGAAACGGCCCCGCCCCTACGCTGCTCACGCGCCGAGAGGTGTGGCGCTCTTGGCTCCCCTTCATTATCTTAATCGTGGTGGTCGTGCTCTGGACCGGCCCTTGGTCACCCCTTCCCGCCGTGAGTTGGCTGGACACCAAAGTGAGCGCCATTTCGTCAATCTCCCATCAAGCGACGGCCGTGGACTTCAATTTCGCACCCTTCGTGGGAGGTACCTCAATTCTGGTTTCGTGGCTCATCATGCTGCTCTTCTTGCGCCCCAAATCCGGCGTCTTAGGGCAAGTCATGCGCCGCTCCTTCACGCAAATGTGGGGCGCCATTCTTGTCGGGATTTTCATCTTTGGGCTCGCAGATCTTTTTAACTTCTCCGGCATGGCCTCGTCGCTGGCCTATACCTTCAGCCGCATTGGCCCCGCGTTTATTCTGCTTGCTCCGATCCTTGGGTGGATTGGAGTGGCGCTCTCGGGCAGCAATACCTCGACCAATGCTATGTTTGGCCTCTTACAGACGTTGGTTGGCAAAATTCTCGGCCTTCCGCTGTTGCTGCTCCCCTCACTCAACTCCGTGGGTGCCGAAGTGGGAAAGCCCATCGCTCCCCAGACCGCGAGCGTTGGGGTCTCTACCAGCAGTTACGTCCGCAGTGAAGGCCAGGTGATACGACACAATCTCCCCTGGACACTCTTGGTGCTGGCCTGGCTTATCATCGTAGGCCTCCTGTATCTCTGGTTGATGCCTGGGGTCATGCGCTGACGATTCAGGGCGGGGCCGAAGCCCTGCCTTTTTCATTGAACAGGAACCATCGGACGCAGGGCCTTTGTTATGACCAGTTGGAAAAAAGATAGCGGATAACGGGGGGACCGAATAACAAGAGAGCACCGATCACGAACATTCCCAACACGATGACAATCGAAACCCAACGGCTTACCCCCGGATCGTTGCCCGGCCGTCGAAGCGTCCGTCCCGCCTTGACAGCCGCGTTCCACGTGCTCTTTGCGAAGTGTACCCGCAATTCAGCAATCAGGGCCTCAAAATAGAGGTGCGCATCCATGGCACGAGGGACGGTGACAGCTGTGCTGTCGTCCTCCCAAAGTTCCGGCATCACCTGTTCCAGTTGCGCTATTAATTCGGCCAGTTGTCCGCCCTCTTCCGCCGGATTGCCCACGAATCGATCAATTAGCTGTTGACGAATCGTCGCCACATCGCGGCCGGACAAGGCTTCCGAAAAGACTTCGGGAATGCTGGTTGCCATTTTCTGCCCTCCTTGTCCTTATTGTCGCACAAGAACAAACGGGCGTCACTGACATTCCCATAACAAAAGGGAGCCCTTGTCGAGGCTCCCCTGTCAATAGATAACCGGTTACGATCCTGACACACTAGTGCTACTCGACCCAGAGACGCTCCCGGATCCGGAGGTGCTCCCTGATCCCGAGGAGCTGAGCTTCGCGGTCAAGCTATTGAGTTCCGCGGTTGCCTTCTGAAGAGCCTTCAATTCCGCTTGGAATTTGCTAATGACTTGGGTCAGCCCCTTTGGCCCCTTGGTGCTGGAGCTCAGGCTAGCCGATGTCTTGGCCTGCATCTCGTTTTTCACCGTCTGGGCCAAGGTGGTGTTAATCGAGGACAGCTGCGTCATAGCCGTCGACAAGGAACCGGCATTGGCACTAGTCATGGCCGCCGACAACGCGGAGACATATGCCTTCAAGGCCGCCACATACTGAAGTCGGGCCGTTTGAATTTTTCCCGTGAGACTATGAATGGTCGCGACATCGGCCTTGACGGCGGCGCTGTTTTTGGTCGACGTGGAATTGTGATCCGCCTTTTTATGAGACGCTTGGACCGCCACGGACCCCTGACCCTTGGTCTTGATGTTCAGCTTAGCCGTCGACGACGCCTTCCTGGGAAGGGAGACAGCAACATGCTGTCGGCCATCGAAGGAAGCCTTGGCATG
This sequence comes from Bacillota bacterium, assembly GCA_021820165.1. Next base: position 2,952 of record JAKADW010000050.1, on the reverse strand, counting down.
CGAAGACGCCATCGCTGGAATAGCACCCCCCATGATTAATGCCCCCGCCAAAGGAGCCAGCAGTTTTAAGTTCAAAAAAGACACCTCCATCTCGATTTCGGTGCCTTAAGTGGTCAAGGCACCCGGTTGTCCTGGAATCACCATACGGTTCGTCAGGATCACCCAAATTTCGGGGGGGATGGAAAATTTTTTTGTTTGGCGAGGTAAGCTGGGAGTGCTTCTTGAACCTTCCGCTCCCAGATGCTGCGAACCACCGGGAATGGCTGTCCCAGGATTGTTAGGCTCGCTGGTCACTTACCGGGCTCGCGGGTTGGATCGGGACGAGGCGCTGGCCATGGCGGCTTCAGCCGCTTCGGCGAGCGTGGAAGAGGACGCGGTCGCGGACTTTAACCTAAAAGAAGCCGAGAGGCTTCGACAAGAGATTTCTCTCCTATCCTAGGCAACGGAGGTAAGCGCATGTCCCTCGAACCTCTCATAGAGCCACCGGCTGATGCTTGGACCAAACATTTCTCCATCGCTGGGCTGAATGTCGACAGCATGGAGATGCTTCAAGGGGTGTTAACCAGTGCCGAACGGGCCGATTCACCCATATTTTTGCAAGTGACCGTGGACACATGAGCGATTCGGGGCCAGAACCTGTGGTCCACCATCATCAGAGCTTCTGCCCAGCATTTCGGTTCCTGTCTCCTTGCACCTCGATCACGCCACGGACTTTAGTCACGTCAAGTGGGCCACCGACGCGGGATTCACATCGGTCATGGACGATGGAGCCGCCCTGGCCATCAATGATTTTCGGCACCGAACTTCGAAAAATTTGGTGGCAGCGGGTCCATCAAGACGATGGGCAAAAACCCCGACAAGTGCTTAAAGCGATTCGCGAGGACATCGCGGAGTGGACCCGGACAAAACTCCTGGCCTGCCGTCATCCCTCATGACCACCTAATACTGGAGGTAGCGCATCAACCAGGCTAACTTTTCGGTATGGAAACGCGGGATGAACTCATGGCCAAAGTAGCGATAGACCTTAATGTCTTTCACGTCCGAACCCAAGTGATGATAAGCGGCAAAAATGGTGGAGGGCGGCGTCAATTGATCAATGAGACCGGACGACACCAGTGTTGGCACCTTGATGCGTGGGGCCAAATTCATCACGTCAAAATAGCTTAAGGTGCGAAAGACTTGCGCCTCGACCTCCGGATCGCCATTTTGGCGGAGAAACTCCGTGATTTCGCCGTAAGGCCCGGCGGGCGCGATGTCCACGGCCCGGCGAAAGTGGGCCAAATAGGGGTAGTCCGCCACGGCCACCTTAGGGATGGGGGATAGAGCGGCCGCGGCTAGCGTGAGCCCACCGCCTTGGCTGCCCCCTGCCACGCCAATCCGGTCAGCGTCCACCTCCGGCCGATCCTGAAACCAGACGAGCTGCCGGACCAAGTCGGCGTACACTCCACGGTAATAGTACGTGTCCGGGCTGAGGATACCGGCCGTCATCCACCCAGCGACGTGTCCATGGGGACTCGGAAGGGATTCCCCGCTTCCTTGTTGCCCGCGAACGGAAAAGGCCAAGACCGAATAGCCGTGTAGTGCCCAATTGACCACTTCGTGAATATTTCCTTCGTAATTCCAGTTATAGCCGTGAAAGAGCACAAGCCCCGGTTGGCGTGTTCCCCCAGCACCACGCACGAACCATCCGTGAAGTGTAGCGCCCTGAAAGCCCTCCATGGTCACCCGGAATACCTCCACCCCACCTGTGGGATAGTCAACCGACTCGAGCTCCGCCTCTACCGGAGCGCGAAGCGCATCCTGGATGGTCCGTTCCCAAAAGCGATCAAAGTCCTCTTCGGCGGTCAACGGCGGTCGGTAGTGTTCCAGTTTTTCCAACGGCCAGTCATACGGCTGCAGCATAGTCTTCTCCCTTCCGATCTGGATCGGTCAAGATGTCTCAAGCCGACATTCAGACGAGCGATCCAACGGTGCCCCCATCGTATCACAGGGACAAAAAAGAAGGCCCAAAACGGGCCCTCTTTAGAAACGAGGTCATAAGCCGCTCACGCTCTCGTCCAAATCGGCTAGGAAACGGGCCGCCTCCACGCCGTCCACGGCACGGTGATCAAAGGTCAGCGAGACCGGAAGACGTCCGCCCCCGGCCTTCCCTATCCCCAGCACGGCAATCGTCGGGGTCATAAGCCGTGGCGTGAAGTACTCGATCCCCCAAGGCCCGAGATTACTCACCACAAAAGACGGACGCTCCCGATCCAGATCCCTCAACTGCCCGTGGCGGACCTTATATTTCAGATGGTTTAAGGACCCGTCCCAGACCCCGCTGTCCGATCGCAAAACTGCCACGATGAGCCCTTGCGACGTATCGACGGCCAATCCCAGTCGGAGCTCACTTGCAAGCTCGATTCCGTCATCATAGACCCAGCCGTGAATGGCAGGATGCCGTGGAAGTACCTCTGCCAGCGCACCAAGGAGTGTCGGCAAGACCTCACCGCCCGAAACTTCCAGATGAAGCGGGCGCTGAAGCGTCGTCGGGAGAGCCTTCGCATTTGACAGCCGGGAAATCATGGCCCGACGGAAGAGGCTATAGGGAGTGCGGCGTGTCGATCTCTCTTCGATCCAAGCGTCGATGTCCTCCATGGTAATTCGGCGATCCCCTACCAACGATGCCAAACGGGTTAAGTCGACCCCGCGCTCACGCGCGTAACGTCGAACGGCTGGGGCCATGGGAATGAAGTCCTGGGAAATTGGGTCTTCATGGGTATCGGCTCTCGGTGACGGCAGATCGGCGGGGCCGGGCGGTACATCGAGCAGTCGAGCCAGAATCTCGCCACTCCGAAACGCGGCCCCACTCTCCACCTGAATGTCGAGCCATCCGTCCCCCGGAGACTCCACCTCTACCGTCACCTTTTCAATCATCGCTTCGGCAATCACCTCGCCTTGCCGCACATAGGA